>JBIIAA010000156.1:0-3719 GCA_044240165.1 Candidatus Nanopelagicales bacterium | reverse complement strand
GGACGCTTTGGATCCTTCAATCCAGCGCGAGTACGACGAATCGACTTCGACAGCGCCTTGATCGCCTGCTCTTGGCCGATGACCCGCTTATGCAGTTCATCTTCCATGCGCAGCAAACGTGCAATGTCGTCTTCGGTGAGGTCTGTGACCGGAATACCTGTCATCAAGGCCAGCACTTCACCGATCAGACGCTCATCAACTTCAGCAACGACATCGAGGTCGCCTGCTTTCCATTCTTTTTCGCGCTGAGCCTTATCAGCAATGAGGTTCTTCTCATCGTCACGCAGCGAAGCAGCCTTCTCGAAATCCTGCGAATCAATTGCTGATTCCTTTTCGCGACGCACAACAGCAATGCGGTCATCAAACTCACGCAAATCTGGTGGCGCTGTCATTCGACGAATGCGCAAACGCGAACCGGCTTCATCGATGAGGTCAATTGCCTTGTCTGGCAACTGACGATCAGAGATGTAACGATCAGAAAGTCGAGCTGCCGCATCGAGCGCGCCATCCGTAATAGAAACCCGGTGATGGGCTTCGTAACGATCACGCAAACCTTTAAGAATTTCGATCGTATGCGCAACATCTGGCGCTTCAACCTGGATCGGAGCGAAACGACGCTCAAGTGCCGCATCTTTTTCAATGTGCTTGCGGTACTCATCAAGAGTTGTTGCGCCAATGGTCTGAAGTTCGCCACGAGCAAGCATCGGCTTCAAGATGCTTGCCGCATCAATAGCGCCTTCAGCTGCACCAGCACCAACGAGTGTGTGGATTTCATCGATAAACAGCACGATGTCACCGCGTGTGCGAATTTCCTTGAGAACTTTCTTTAGTCGCTCTTCGAAGTCGCCGCGATAACGGCTACCGGCAACAAGTGCGCCAAGATCAAGCGTGTAAATCTGCTTGTCTTTCAAGGTTTCTGGAACTTCACCCTTGACGATGTTCTGGGCAAGGCCTTCGACAACTGCCGTCTTGCCAACGCCTGGCTCACCAATCAGCACTGGGTTGTTCTTGGTGCGACGTGACAACACCTGCATCACGCGCTCAATTTCTTTCTCACGACCGATGACTGGGTCAAGCTTGCCTTCGCGCGCTGCCACCGTGAGGTTGCGACCGAATTGATCAAGAACAAGTGACGTCGAAGCCGTACCCTCAGCTGGACCAGCTGCTGCTGGCTCCTTACCTTGGTAGCCGCTGAGCAACTGAATAACTTGTTGGCGGACTCGATTGAGGTCCGCGCCCAATTTCACCAACACCTGAGCGGCAACACCTTCACCCTCGCGGATGAGGCCGAGCAAGATGTGCTCAGTGCCGATGTAGTTATGGCCGAGTTGTAGCGCTTCACGAAGCGAGAGTTCCAAGACTTTCTTGGCACGCGGAGTAAACGGGATATGGCCGCTTGGTGCCTGCTGGCCTTGCCCGATGATCTCTTCAACCTGACTGCGAACCGCTTCAAGGGAAATCCCGAGCGACTCCAGGGCTTTGGCTGCAACGCCTTCGCCCTCGTGAATCAATCCAAGCAAGATGTGCTCGGTACCGATGTAATTGTGGTTGAGCATGCGCGCCTCTTCTTGCGCCAGTACTACTACCCGTCGTGCTCTGTCGGTAAACCGTTCAAACATCGGCCGCACCCTTCTTTGTCGGACTATCTGCTCGAGCGTCCGTAATACCCCACCAGCCTAACCCTGCGGCTAGAGGAGCACGGCATCACTGACGCTTGTTCTAAGACAACCACGACTTGGGCCAGAACCTTCCCGATCGGGTGTACGCCTGCCGCGAACAGGCGCCAGGTAACCCCGCCGAAACATGGGTGGGCGACAATGTTGCCCATGTCACATTTGGACTCAGATGCCCGCCTTCGTGAGCATATTCGCGAGCTTGGCGCCTTACTCGGCCAAACGATGGTGCGCCAAGAGGGCCAGGAGCTACTCGATCTTGTCGAGCGGGTCCGCCACGCGGTGCGCACCGATCCAAACGCAGCAACCCAGATTCTGACCGACATTGATCTGCCAACGGCTACCCACCTAGCCCGCGCCTTCTCGATCTATTTTGACCTCGCCAACATTGCCGAGCAGGTGGAGCGCTCGCGCGAAGTCACCGCAACCCGCGAGCACACAGGTGGCCCACTACGCCAAGTTGCCACTGCAGTCCTTGCGGCCAAGGTCTCCACGGCCGAAATCGAACATCTTGCAGATGTGATGTCGGTGCGTCCCGTTTTCACAGCGCATCCCACTGAAGCGGCTCGCAGATCCGTACTCGTCAAGCTGCGGCGCATTGCCACCTTGTTACTTGATCCCACGGTCTCCCTCGAAACCACAGCCACACCTCATTCGAACCTGCCAAACCGTGAACGCATTGCCGAACTCATCGACTTGCTTTGGCAGACCGATGAGCTACGACTAGAACGCCCGCAGGTGATGGACGAGGCTCGAAACGTGCTGGGTTATCTGTCTGAGTTGAGCCGTGGACCAATTGGCGCTGTGTTGGATGACCTCACAAGAACCTTCCACACCCTCGGCGTTGACCTGCCGAAATACGCAACCCCACTCGCCTTTGGCACTTGGATTGGCGGAGATCGCGACGGCAATCCATTTGTTACTGGTGATGTAACAACCGCTGTCTTGCAATATCAACGAGGGCAGTCAGTCAACGCGATTCTTCCGCATATTGATTCCTTGATTGATGATCTTTCCATTTCTGAACGGATCAGCGGCGCAAGTGACGACCTGCGAATAATAATCTCCGAAGATCTAGCAAACCTTCCTGAGTTCGAATCCCGATACTTATCAATCAATGCCGATGAACCCATCAGATTGAAACTGAGAATCATCCGAACCCGTTTGCAACTCACAGCTAGTCGTGGCGCAGGAATCCATGAAGCGGGGCGCGACTACGAATCAACCGACGCACTTCTCGCAGACTTACTTGAAGTGCGCACCGCGCTCATTGAATCAGGCAACACCTTGAGTGCTCAAGGCATTCTTGATCGCACAATTCGTTTGATTTCCGCCTTGGGCTTGAATCTGGCCACGATGGATATTCGTGAGCATGCCGAGCAATATCACTATGCGGTTGGTCAGCTCTTTGATCGCATTCGCACTACTTCACAAAAGTATTCGGAACTCACGCGTGCGGATCGTCTAGAAATACTCAAGATGGAGTTGGCCTCCCTTCGTCCGCTTGCGCCAACCCCTCCTCCCCTTGATGAGATTGGCTTGCGCACCTACGACGCCTACGCCGCAGCGGCTAAGGCGCTTGATCAGTTCGGTTCAGACACGATCGAGTCATGCATCATCTCCATGACCCAGGGTGCTGATGACGTTTTAGCAGCTGTGCTCCTTGCCCGCGAAGCAGGACTGATCGACCCGGTCAGTCGAAGTGCTCGCGTAGGTTTTGTTCCGCTCCTTGAAACAGTTGATGAACTTCGCGCCGCAGACAAGATCATCGATTCGTTGTTAAGTGATTCGGTTTACCGACAGCTCGTTGCCTCACGCGGTGATATTCAGGAAGTGATGCTTGGATATTCAGATTCAAATAAGGACGCGGGAATCACTACATCGCAATGGGAAATTCACTTGGCTCAGCGTCGACTCCGAGACGTTACTGCAAAACATGGAGTCAGACTTCGCCTCTTTCACGGACGAGGCGGAACAGTTGGTCGCGGAGGCGGGCCAACCTATCAAGCGATCTTGGCACAACCTTGGGGCGTGCTCGATGGAGAA
>JBIIAA010000056.1:0-12806 GCA_044240165.1 Candidatus Nanopelagicales bacterium | reverse complement strand
AACTGCAGTCATGCGCGAACCGGCTTGCGCACCAACTCCGGGTTCTGGGCACAACAACACTGCCGAAGCAATCGGTTCGAGTTGCGCCGTTGAGTCACTGACAGCATTAATGCCGTACTGCCCGATAACACCCAAGCCAACGATTAGCGCCACGCTTATAAGAGCAATGCGAAGGTTCAACGTCGATGTCGTTGCAGTTGAAAAATCTTCTTGGACTGTTTGATCGTTCGTTGCGTCACCAACTACATCTTCACTCATGTCTCACCGCCTCGGCAGAGAACCCTGAACCCTCGATGTCTGGATCAATCTCATCCACTCGACGCGCAGGCAATGCCAAAATTACGAGCGCGATGAACACTATGAGTTGGAGCCACAGCCACAGTGATCGCGTCGTCTGACTGAAAGAAACGCGTACGTGCACCGCATCAGCAGGTACGACAAAAGCTTGCGACCAATTCAATGAACCATCAAGAGTTACCGGCTCTAGCGACGTCTCTGCTCCGGTAGCTTGATCAATCGCCACTGCGCTCCATTTACTGCTTGCAAGTTCACCGACAACGAGTTGGCGTTCAGTAGTTGCTGCCGCGATTTTCTGATCCAGATACGGCGTCGTTCCCACCCCGACTGCCGCTGCATACTCCGGTGAACCGCCAACCACATCAAGTTCTGAAGCCACACCATCAGTAATTAAACGAGCTCGCGAAGTCACCCCGTCAATACCCCAAAGAACCTCTCCCGCAGCACTGGACAACCGCCGCAAACCTGGCTCACCATCAAGGATGGGAATCAGATCCGTTGATGTACCTCGCGCGAGCGAGATGTAGCGCACCCCGTAACCGCTCAAGCCGGCAATCTCGGTGCCACCCCGGCCAGATGCCAATGCCGCGACATAGGCATCAAGAGGGAGCCAGACATCACCAGGAGGCGCCATATCTGCATCGCCAAGCACTGCGCCTGGCCCATTGAGCAACGTGTAGAGCACTTGCCCAGGTCCAGCTTGTCGCAACATCAAGGTGCGTGGGGCTTGCGGACCAACAGAGTCTGCCGCGACAAAGGCCGGCACCGAACTTGCTGGCGCCTTGTGGAGTTCATCAGCAGCTTTTGGTAGCCATAACACGGCTGAACCCAGTGGAGTCAGGACAGCGATGACCGCAACCACGACAGCGAGCGGTTGTTCCAAGCTGAAACTTGCCCCACCCATGGTTTGGCGCAGCCCGTCAGCACCTAGCGCTGCAGCCAGGATCAATCCGGCACCCCAAACCAACGTTGCGGGCCCGGGCCATGGTCGAATCGCATCTGTGGCACCTGGTGGGGTGACCATCACGATGGTCTGCAGGATTGCGAACATCAAGCCAATGACACTCAAGCCCACGGCGAGAGCAATCTGCATTGACCGATCGCGACGAAGTAACGCGAGTAATCCAGCAACGACTAAGCCGGCAGTAATCCAAACAGGTGTCATACCTGGGCCACCTGGATGAACGAGAAACACTGAGATGGGCGAAAGGTCTGGGTCGCTCAGGTTGTGTTCTCCAGAACCGATCAAGAAGCGCACCGGTTGAACAAACCACTGCAAACTCCAAGGCGCAAGCAAAATAACTGGCCCGATGATCGCAATCGTCAGACGTTTCAGTAGTGGCTTCGACGCCTGCGCATCGCGGCGCCAACTTGTGATGCCTAAGGCAAGGGCAAAGATTAAAGCGATCAACCAAAACAGTGGGATCGCGGCAATCAAAATTGAAAGCAACAACGCAGTTCCAGCTGCGCGACGAACCGATGCCGTGCTGGTAGCCAATCGAACGCAAGAACGAACAGCGAATGGGAACGCAATTGCGGCGATAACCGTGCCCAAACGCCCAGCGGTCATTGCCCCTGTGACAGAGGGAAGTAACGCGTACATCACCGCGGCCCACACGCGCACCGGCTTGCTGCCGATCACACCGCGCAGGGTGAAGTACGCAGCCCAACCCGCAAACGCGAGTCCGAGCAACATAACTATTTGCACTACAAGCGCACTCTTCCCAAGGAAAGCTATCGATGCGGCAAAGAGTGTCATTAAGTAAGGAGGTGCTGGCGTACTGGATCCGGGCCCTACGTCGTGCCAGCCTTGGGTGTACATATCCCAAAGATCAGTTGCCCCATCTGGTGTTGGCAGCAATGCACCACCTTGCAGCACTCCGTCGCCCCACCAAAGGGCATGCGTGGCGATGATTGCAAACACAACCAGTGACAACACCATGATCACGCTCGGGCGCCACAAAATCCGCTTCAGCAACCCTGAACTCGAAACATCGAGATAGTCAGATTCGCCATCGGTTGGGCCCGTTTCCGCTGCACTTACTGACAGAGCGGCTGCCGACTCGCTTGTGGACGCAATGCCAATCAAAGCTTCAAGAGTATGTCTCAACTGCCAGGCAAGACGTGGCCGCAAACTGTTCACCACAGAAACGGGCTCAGTTGAAGTCTCGTGAATGCGGTGTCGGGACTCTGCAAGCCTTTTTGGATGCCGAGCCACACTGAACACTGCCTTCACTTCATCACCCGAGGCGTTGAAGTCTTTTCCTAATACGAACATGAGAGCACGAAGAGCACTACCGAGCAATAAACGGATTGCAATGAATGGACTCGCAACCAGGCTGCTCTGAGCCAGCAAAACATGCACTGCAGCTTCGCGATCAGCGCGATGTGGATGTGGCGCTAGATCGGAAATACGTCGGGCGTGCGCTGATGCTTCTCTGTGATGAAGCACTGCGTTGGTTGCAACAACAACTCGCTCGCCTGCGCGATGCGCGCGCCAGCAAAGATCGAGGTCATCGCGAAATAGTGGCAGCTGCGGATCGAATCCATTCATGCGATCCCAGAGGTCACGGCGAATCAGCATTCCGGCCGAGCTCACGGCGAGCACATCGCGATCACCATCGTGTTGGCCTTGATCATGCTCGCGACGTTCAAGCCCAGTAAAGCGACGTCCGGCGCCGGTCACACTAAAGCCCGCTTCGAGCAAAAGGCGTTGATCGTGCCAGCCAAGAATTTTCGGTCCAAGGATCGCTACACTTGGCTGGTCATCTGCAGCGCTGAGTAACGCCTCTAGGCACGAAGCGTTCGGAGCACTGTCATCGTGTAGGAGCCAGACCCAGGTCACGAGTTCTTCAGAGTCTGAAGAGGGCTCGACCTGAACCTCACCAACGTGGGCCAGCCCAGCTAGCGCTGCTGCACCAAATCCAACCGAGCGATCAACCACGATCACTCGATCTGAACCAAGGGATCTGCGCAGCAGGTTTGGGCTGTCATCGTTGGATCCGGTATCGACCCCAACGACAGCATCCGGGTGACGAGTTTGGTTGGCCAACGTGGTCAGCACCGCAGAAAGCCACGTTGCCCCGTCGTGGGAGACCACAACAGTGGTGACGTGGTGGTGGCGGCGAGGAAGGATTGAAAAATTACCGGCTTGGGAGTCGCTAAACCACTCAGACCAAGCCTGATCTTCGGTTGCGGTTGCTTCGTTGACTTCTTCTGCTAGATCTTCTTGAGCTGCAGGTTCGACTTCGGGGTCAAGCTCGGTCTCATCTAGTCCAATGACTTCGAAATCGTCAAAAAGTGTCGGTTCATTCGGATCGGCTAGTCCAGTCGTTTCCTCGAACTCGCCAATTTCAGGCTCTTTGGATTCGGGCTGCACTTCACCACTCTAGATGGTCTAGATGGCGCGTTTTTTGAGCCGGCGGCGCTCTCGTTCTGAAAGCCCACCCCAAATACCGAAGCGCTCATCTTGCTCAAGGGCGTATTCAAGGCAATCGGTGCGCACGTCGCAGCTCAAGCAGACACGCTTGGCCTCACGGGTGCTGCCACCCTTTTCAGGGAAGAAGGCTTCCGGGTCGGTCTGAGCGCAGAGCGCCTGCTCCTGCCAAGTGAGCTCTTCAACATCGGACAGTGGAACCAATGTCAGACTTGCTGTGCTGTTGTCGGTCACGTGGTGGACCTCCTCGACCCTTTGAAACGCGGAAACACTTGTCTTGATGCCGTATTACATCGTTGTCATTTACTATCCGTCAACCTGAAACCAGACAAATCGCGCTTTGTTTTCCAGAAATTAACGCGACACGCCGCAAAAGGGTCAAAAAGTCCACTTTTAGGGGGACCTACGCGTGCTGCTCACCGACTTGGCAGGATGGCGCAATGAAATCATTCCCGTCCCGCATCACGGTTCTTGCCGGTGGCATAGGGGGAGCTCGGTTCCTCGTCGGGCTCTTGGAGCACCTCGCCCAGACCAACCCAGACGGCGCGGGTGGCACCAAGACCACCGTCACGGTTATCGGCAACACCGGCGATGACATCTGGGTGCATGGGGTTCGGGTCTGTCCCGATCTGGACACCGTGATGTACACCCTGGGTGATGGGATCAGCAAAGAGCGCGGCTGGGGCCGCGAGGGTGAAACTTTCACAGCCAAAGACGAGTTAGCCGCTTACGGAGTTGAACCGACCTGGTTTGGTCTGGGCGATAAAGACCTGGCTACCCATTTGATCCGCACCCAGTCGCTGGCATCGGGCTACACCCTGACTGAGGTCACGGCCGCGCTGTGTGAGCGCTGGCAGCCCGGCGTCACCTTGTTGCCCATGAGCAATGAGCGGGCTGAGACTCATGTGATCGTGGATGACCCCGACCAAGGCCGCATCGCCATCCATTTCCAAGAGTGGTGGATTCGCCACCGAGCGGCTTTGCCGGCGCACGGATTCGTCATGGTGGGAATCGAAGACGCAAAGCCCGCTCCTGGAGTTCTCGAAGCAATCCACGACACGGATCTCGTAATCTTCCCGCCAAGCAACCCTGTCGTCTCAATTGGCGCGATCCTGCAAGTGCCCGGTATCGCAGAAGCCGTGCGCACCACAAAAGCTCCGGTTATTGGACTCTCCCCCATCGTGGGCGGTGCCCCTGTGCGCGGAATGGCCGACGCTTGCCTTTCAGCCCTCAACATCGAAACAACGGCTGCCGCCGTCGCACTGCATTACGGAGCTCGCAGCAGCGGCGGCTTTATTGATGCCTGGCTTGTTGATACCCAAGACAGCGAAAGCGTTGCCCTTCTTGAAGAATCAGGCATTCGCACCAAGGCCATTCCACTTATGATGACCGACGTCGAGGCAACTGCGGCCATGGCTGCAAACACACTCGACTTCGCCTAAACGTTAAGGAAGCCATGCAGGTTGTTGCAGTGCCGGGCCTACCCCGCATTGATAGTTCCAGCAATCTTGCACAACTTATTTTCGACGCATCGATTCTTTGGCCTGACCACACATCTGGTCTGACTGATGGCGACATCGTCGTGATCACCAGCAAGGTCGTGTCAAAGGCTGAAGGCAATGTCGTTGCATCAGACAATCGCGATGAGCTGATCGATTCACAATCCGTGCGAACCTTGGCAACAAAACATCACGCACGCGGAACTACACGCATTGTGCAAACTCACCACGGACTCGTGCTTGCCGCTGCCGGAATCGATGCAAGCAATGTTGAGGCCGGCACTGTTGTGTTGCTTCCTCAGGACCCTGATGCTTCGGCTCAGCGCATTCGCCAAGAACTTCAAACTCTCACCGGTAAGCAACTCGCCGTGGTCATCACTGACACGATGGGCAGAGCTTGGCGCAACGGACTTACCGACAATGCCATTGGTATTGCTGGGTTATTAGCTCTCGATGATCACACCGGAAAGCAAGACCAGTTCGGCAGAACTTTAGAAATGACCGTGCTCGCGATCGCCGATGAAATCGCAAGTGCTGCCGATCTCGTTAAAGGAAAATCTTTGGGCAACCCTGTTGCAATCGTCCGCGGCATGAGTCAATACGTCACTACCGATGATGGCTTAGGGGCCGCTCCTCTTATTCGTGCGCAAGAAGAAGACCTCTTTTGGCTTGGAACAGCCGAAGCGATCCAAGAAGGCCACCGAACTGCTGCTGCGAATCGACGCACGGTGCGTAACTTCACGGAAGAGTTTGTAAGCGACGAAATCATTCACGAAGCGATCTCCGCCGCGACTACCGCGCCGGCGCCCCACCACTCAACTCCGTGGCGTTTTCTCATCTTGCGCGATCAACCTGTGCGCAGTTCATTGCTTGACGCAATGCGCGATAAGTGGCTCCAAGACCTTCGATCGCACGGCGACATGACCGATGAGCAAATTTCAAAACGTATAGCTCGCGGCGATATCTTGCGCACCGCTCCGCTGGTGGTCATTCCATTTATTGATCTTGATGCCGGTGCGCACACCTATCCTGACGACGCCCGCAATGCTGCAGAACGTGACATGTTCATGGTTGCAGGAGGCGCAGCGGTCGAAAACATGTTGGTGTCATTGGCTGCCCAAGGGGTCGGATCTGCCTGGATCGGCTCAACTCTCTTTTCTGCGGACACCGTACGAGCAGTCCTACAACTTCCAAACTCGATGCAGCCGCTCGGCGCAATCGCGATTGGCTATGCAGCGAGCAGTTCAAAAGATCGGGATACTCGCGACCCTCAGAAATTCATCATTAACTAGGCGCTACTTGCGACGCCTGCGGCGGCCGCCAAACACGAAGCCAGCGCCAACCAGCAAGAACATAATCGCAATGCCACCGATGACAACTGCTTGTCGAGCGCTCAGTACGAAGTCAGAACCGGAAACATTCTGCTCTCCGACTTTCGCGCCTTCGTCAATGATGACCGGTATAACGGTCACTCCGACACTGACTGTTGTGAGCTTGCCAGATTTGGAGACTCCGTCAATCTTGACGGTGTGACCGCCAATA
This sequence comes from Candidatus Nanopelagicales bacterium, assembly GCA_044240165.1. GTDB lineage: Bacteria > Actinomycetota > Actinomycetes > S36-B12 > S36-B12 > UBA11398. The sequence goes on along the minus strand of JBIIAA010000056.1, from coordinate 6,032 downwards.
GCGATCGATTTGGGGATCACGAAGTGTGCAGTGAAACTACCTGCAGCATCCGCCACCAATGTTCCAAGATGGGTCGGCGTGGAATACATCCAGAAATCCACTTCAGTACCCGGCTTGTAGCCAGTTCCTTCGATATCAACAAAGGAACCTGATGAAACCAAGAGTGACCCATCTGACCCGATCTTTGCCGGGCTACCGCCTGTCGTAATCGAGGTGAGCCCGATGCTCACGTCACCGGGCAGATCGATTTGCAGGCGACTCTCATCGATAACGCGAATCGTTGACTGTTCGGTTTGGCCGTCGACCACTACCACTGCTTGACCTGGAGCAACTTCACGGATTCCCACACCTGGCTTTGGCGCCTTTGGGTAAACCGGCTTGGCAACTGGGCGTGCGGTTGGGTTTGCCTCAACCGGAGTCGTCCCCATTGGGGCGACCACTGTTGGCGCCACGGATGACGTTGGCGCCGGTGTAGGGGCTGGCCGCGCGAGCGTCACACCAGCATCGCCGGCAGGCTCCACCGCAGCACGTGGCTGCAATGGGACCACCACCGGAGCTGGACGCAAGCGCTCAACCACGTCAGCAACAATGGCAGCGGTCGCCGGCGCGGAACCAGTGACCAACCAATCTTCAGTATCGAAGAGATTATCCAGCGCGATCACTTGCTCAGCTGTCGTGACTTCGACGTAGCCAAGTGCATGCCACTGATCAAGGGTGAGCGTGACGTTGTCGTTATCAAGGCCATCGCAACCAGGTGAGAGTGCGTTGTAGGCATCGATCAACGCCTGCACCTCCGCGAAGGTGTCAGTCTGGGCTGCAGTCATTGTTGCTAGATACTCATTGATGCCGTCAAGATTCGCGAGCGTGACGCCGGAAGCACCTGCCGCCGCGAAGGTTGAAAGAACTGGCTGGGTGTTGTTGCCGTCGTAATCACGAATCACTGCCAGGGCTGCTGCCTGAGTGCTGCGCACTCCTGCCACCAATGCCTGAATCTCCCCGAGGGTGTCTACCCCGCTTACGTCATCGTTTGTGGCTTCAATAGCAGCCAGGATTAGCGCGAGATTGGTTCTATCAACACCAGTAATGCCGATTGCCATGAACGAAGTAATCGTGAGTGGTTGAGCTGGAGTTCCGCCAACTGCTGTTAAGAAAATGTCAGCGACGATCTGCGCGAAGGCGTTGACCTCAGCGATGGTGTCCACCTGAGCAAGTGTCTTGGTATCAAGAATTTCATTCAACAAGCCGGCCTTGGCGAGAGTATCAATCTGTGACAAGCCCATTGCCGTGTACTGCGTAGCTGAGAGGTTCATGTTGTTGTTATCAAGGCCATCGGCGCCTGCGAGCACCAAAGAATAGGCGTCGACCAAGGCTTGAATCTCTGAAGCAGAATCGCGGGCAGATGCAGGCAGTGCAGCAAGTGCGCTATTGATCGCTGCCATATTCGAAGATGTCACCCCTGTGACGCCAGCATTAGCAAAGTCACCTGTCGTCGGAGCAGTATTGGTTCCGTCGTAACCACTGATATTGGCTAATGCTGCTGCTGTTGCATCTGCAACCGCCTGAGCCACGATCGATTCCAAGGCTGCAAGTGTTGACACACCTGAGCCGTTGTCCGCTGTCGCGGCAATGGCAGCAAGGACATAGGAAAGATTGGCTGCATTAACGCCTGGAATACCAAGGGCAGCAAAACTTGCGGCCGTCAGCGCAGGAACAGCATTCGTACCAGCAGCTGTCGCCATAATTCCTGAAACTGCAGCAGCCATCGTCACGAGCTTGCTTTGTGGCGTGACCGCTGCCGCACCACTGACATCGATCACATCGTTGAGTAGTGAAGTTTCAACAGCACTATCAATAGTCGACAACCCAAGGGCTTGGAACTGACTTGCTGTCAGATTCGCATTGTCATTGTTCAGGCCATCAGCGGCAGTCAGAACTGCAACATAAGCATCCACAACTGCCTGTACTTCGAGCGTGGTGTCTGTAGCGATTGAACTCAAAGCTGCAATTGCCGAGTTTATCGCGGTCACATTGCCTGAGGTCACGCCTGCTACCTCAGCGTTCGAGTAGTTGTCCAACGTCGGCACGTTATTACTGCCGTCATACGCCGCAATCACTGAAAGAGCCAAGGAGCGCACTTGCGCGGCCGCAGCAGTGGCAATTGCCTGGACCTTGGCGATGGAGTTCACCCCGCTGCCATCGTCTGCAGTCAGAGCGAGAGAGGCCAGAACCGCTGGGAGGTTGGCAGGAGTAACTCCAGTAATACCAAGAGCAGCGAAGTCAGCTGCGGTGAGTGCCGGCGATGCCGATCCCCCAGCCGCAGTCACACTGATGCCATTGACGATATTTGCCAAAGTATTGAGTTCGGCGAAGGTGTCGATGGATGTTGGAGTGCCGCTGTCAACAATCACATTCATCAACAAGGCTTCGGCATTGGTGTTGATAACTGGCAGCCCAAGAAGTTGGTATTGAGTTGCAGTCAATGTTGCATTGCCATTAGCCAGGCCATCCGCTGCATTCAACAAAATGTTGTAAGCATCAACAATGGCCTGAACCTCAGCAGTAGTGTCTGTTGCACCTGCTGGAAGTTGAGCGATCATCGAATTGATCGCTGCCAAGTTCGAAGAAGTCACACCGCTAACACCAGCAGCGGTATAGGTAGCGAGCGCTGGAGCAGTATTCGTACCGTCATATGCGGCAATGACAAGCAGCGCATTTGAAGCTGCGGTCGCCGCGGCACTGACCACAGCCTGCAAGGCACTCAGCGAGGTAACCCCGGAGCCATCATCAGCCGTGGCAGCAATCGCAGCAAGGATCGCAGCAAGGTTGTCGGTTGTGACACCGGTGAGCCCAAGGGCCGCAAGCCGTTCAGCAGTAAGCGCTGGTGAAGGAGCTCCGCCAGCAGCTGTTGTGAAGATATCTGCCACTGTCGCAGCCAGTGCATTCAATTCTGCAAGTGAATCCACCCCTGACGTCGTCTGTAAATCCACGACGCTGTTCATCAGAGAAGCTTTAGCCGCTGAATCAATCGCAGTCACTTGCAAGACTCCGTATTGCGAAGCAGTAAGCGCAACGTTGCTGTTTGCAGTGCCATCAGCACCTGCCAACAACAAGTTATAAGTGCTCACGATGACCTGAACTTCAGAAATCGAATCCGTCTGACCGGCTGTAGCAACTGCGATCACTGAGTTGACCGCTGCAAGGTTTGCGCTTGTCACTCCGGTGATCGTGGCATTTTGATAATCAGCAAGTGTTGGGGCTGTAGTGCCTTGTCCGTTGTAACCGGTGATCACAGCAAGAGCTGCTGCTTTGGCGTTCGAAACAATTTGATCGATAAGAGCTTGAATCTCAGCGAGCGTATCGACACCCGAACCGTCATCAGCTGTGCCAGAAATTGCACCAAGCACAGCTGCAAGGTTTGCATCGGTCACTCCAGCAATACCCAATGATGCCAAGATCGCTGGCGTGAGTGCCGGCGATGCGTTTAGGCCGGCAGCAGTGGCCATGATTCCTGAGACCGCATTTGCGATGTCATTCAGTTCGCCTGCGGTATCAACCCCAGCTGCAGCCTTGGCGTCAAGCACGCGGTTCATCAACGACACTTCAGCCGCGGTGTCGATGGCCGTGAGACCCAATGCCGCGTACTGCGACGCAATGAGGTTGACGTTGTTATTACTGGTGCCGTCAGCGCCGGTGAGCATCGCGTTGTAAGCGTCAACAAGGGCCTGAATCTCGGCGACACTGTCGCGAGATCCTGCAGGCAAGCTAGCCAGGATCGAATTGATCGCAGCGAGATTGTTCGCGTCAACGCCCGTGACCGATGCATTCGTAAAGTCAGTCAAAGTTGGCGCGGTGTTTACACCGTTGTAGCCACTGATCGTAGAAAGTGCTCCGGCAGTGGCAGTCACAATTGTTTGCAGTGATGCAAGTGAACTCACACCAGAGCCGCTATCTGCCGTTGCCGCGATTGCAGCCAACACATCAGCAAGGTTGCCGCTCGTGACTCCCTGGATGCCAAGTGCTGCCAGATCTGCTGCAGTGAGAGCAGGCGACGGGGTGCCGCCAGCGGCAATGAGCAAGATCGCTGCAACCGTGTTCGCCAGTGAAGTGAGTTCCGCGGAAGTATCGACAGCGGTGCCTGTCAAGGTATCGAGCACGCTATTAAGCAGGCTCGCCTTCGCCGGGGTATCGATCTGGGTCAGACCAATAGATGCGTACTGCGAAGCGGTGAGCGCAAGATCGCCATCTGCGGTGCCATCAGCGCCAGTCAAGATCGAGCTGTAGACAGCGCTTATCGTGCGAGCAGGAGTTGAGAACACGCCAACGTTGCCCGCCGCATCTGCTTGCTTGGCAGTTATTGAGTGTGAACCAGCCCCAAGGGATGAAACCACCGTGAGTGACCAGGTGCCACCAGCACCCACTACTGCCGTGCCGATCAGCGTGGTTCCGTCGTACACCGAAACCGTCGCGCCGACTTCACCTGTTCCAGTGATCACCGGATTCAATGAATACGTAGTGAAGGCATCAACTGCTGGCGCAAGAGGAGCCGTGACATCGATGACCAAGGTTGCTGACGCTGAAGGCACACTGGCATTACCAACTTCGTCAGTTGCTCGAGCAGTCAACGAGTACGTACCGGTGCTCAGCGATGACGTCACAATTGACCAAGCGCCTGTTCCGTCAGCAACAACGGAGCCAATCAGCGTGGCATTGGTGTAGAGCTGAACAGTTGAGTTAGCTTCGGCGGCACCGGTGACAGTTGGGGTAGCCAAGTTCGTCGAAATTGGGGATCCCGCGATCACTGGTGCATTCGGCGCTGTTTGATCCACCACGATCGTGCCCGCGGCACCCAACACTGATTGGTTTTGGACTGAGTCAAGTGCGCGAGCTGTCAGCGTGTAGGTAGCTGCGCTTGGGAAGGTGATCGGCGTTGACCATGCGCCTGAGCCATCAGCAGTTGCAGTTGCGATCACGCTTGCGCCGCTGTAGATATTCACCGTGGTTGACGGATCGCTCGTGCCCGAGACGGCAGGTGAAAGCAACCCGGTACGCATTGACGTGACTACAGGTGCCGCTGGTGCCGAAGTGTCAACCGTTACATTGGCACTCGTTGACGCTGAAGAAATGTTGCCTGCGACATCAGCAGCCTTCACCGTGATCGCATGGATGCCATCCGTCATGACTGAGGCAGGCACGAAGGTCCAGTTTCCAGAACCATTCGTCACGGCAGTTCCGAGCAAGGTTGGGCCGTCGTACACCGAGACTGTTGATCCCGCTTCAGCTGAGCCTGAGATCGATGGGCGACTCGAAGCACTGCTCGTTGAGGTAACCGAGGGGGTTGCCGGGGCTGCCGTATCGATTGTGATCGTTTGTGTTCGCGCCGCCGAGTAATTGTCAGCACGATCAAGGGCCACGACTGACACATTGTGACTTCCATCAGTCAACGTGCCGGTTGCCGCCAAACTCCAAGCACCAACTGCATTTGCGGTCACTGTGCCAATGACCACTGCATCAATGGTGACACGAACCTGAGCGCCTGCTTCGGTAGTGCCAGAGATCATCAGATCGTTGCCAGAGGTGATTGCATCAGACGAGCTCACCCCGGTGTCCACCATGAAAGAGAGCGCACCTGGCATTGACGGCCCGGTGACATCAACCAAGAGCACTAGCGCCGTGCTTGACACACTTAGGTTGCCAGCTTCGTTGGTCGCGGTAACAGTGAACGTATGCGAGCCCTCAGCGAGTGCTGATCCTGGCGTGATGGACCAGGCTCCCCCAGTCACGATCGCTTCACCTATATACAGAGCGCCGTCGTACAACTTCACCAGCTGACCATTCACGCCCGTGCCACGAATTTCTGGTGTGCTCGAGTTGGTGATGCCATCGCCTAAGGCGCCTGAGTCGGAACCTTGGGCGAGCAACGGCGTCGGAGCATTTGGCACTGCAGTGTTGAGGGTGACCGAGAGTGACGACGATGCTGTTCCAGCATTTCCAGCGCGATCATCAATGCGAGCAGTCAGGCTTTGAGCTCCTGA
>JBIIAA010000155.1:0-3765 GCA_044240165.1 Candidatus Nanopelagicales bacterium | reverse complement strand
TTGAACCAGAAGATTAGTTGAACAAGCACAGGTGTGCCGCGGAAGAACCAGATGTAGCCGTAGGCAACATTGGAGAGCAGCGGATTTGGTGACAACCGCATTACTGACAGAAGTACACCCAAGCCGATGCCAGCAACCATCGCGACAACAGTGATCCAGATGGTTGCCCAGACACCTTTGAGAATCATGTTGTTAAACAGATTCTCCGCAATCACATCCCACTCAAAATTTGGGTTCGTCACCGCCATGTTGATGAACATTGCAACCAACACGAGGATGACCCCCGTGGCTACCCATCGCCCACGGTGGCGCACAGGTATGGCCTTGATTGACTCAGGGTGCAACTGCTGTGTCACTTCAGACTCCTAACCTGTTACTAGCGATGTACTCAGCGAAAATGATGGTGGGCGCCGTCGAAACGGCGCCCACCATCATTGCAAATCAAACCTTTGGATTCACTTCCGAGGTTGTGATCACGCTGGTTGAAAGGTTGTACTTGTCAGCGATCTGCTGGTAGGTCCCGTTGTCGATCAGCTTCTGGAAGGCCGCCTGCAAGGCCGGAGCCAAATTGCTGCTCTTAGAAGTAAGAGCACCGAGAATTACCGGATTAAGTAGTGGGCCAGCCGGCACTTCAAACTTTCCGTTTGACTTCTCAGCGACATCAGCCGCGTTACCACTGTCAGAAATGAGAGCATCCACGCGACCGCTTTGAAGCGCGATCGGCATTTGATCGGATGCAGCGATCACGGTGATCGATGCTTCTGGCTTGCCCGCTTCTTTGCAGGCTGCATTGAGCTGCGGTGCTGAGACGGTCTCTTGGGTGCTGCCCTTAAGGACGCCAACCTTGGTTCCACAGATCGATAGATCCAACGCAATGCCCTTTGGATTGCCCACTGGCACGACGCCAGCATCGCCTGAGTTGAGATACGAGGCGAAGTCAACTTGCTTCAGCCGTTCAGCATTCACGGTGAACGATGAAATTCCGGCGTCGTAGCGCTTACTGATGACCGATGGAATGATCGAATCAAAGGAAGAGTTTTTGAACTCAGGGGTGAGCCCCATCAGCCCTGCTGCTGCAGTTGCTAAGTCAATGTCAAAACCGGTGAGCGTGGTGCCGTCAGCTTCGGTGTATTCAAAGGGTGGGTAACCCAGCTCTGTGCCGAAAGTGATGACTCCCTCAGCAGCGATAGCCGCTGGCACGAGTGCAACAACTGCTGCATCGGAACCGTTGCCGGCAGGTGCCGCTGACGCATCCGTAGAGCTTGAATCACTACCGCCACACGCAGATAGCGTGAGTGACAGTGTGGTTGCCAAGATGACAAAGGCGCCGACGTGGCGCTTACTCAGTGCGAGCATGAACTCCTCCTTCGTACGAACGAGCACCATGCCCGATCAGTGAGACTTGTGTAGGTCAGACCAAACTTTCAGCAGCGAGCAACTGCGCCATGATTCGTCGCGATTTCGCGATGCCCTCGTCTTGCGCAATAAGTACATCTGTTTCAGTCTCTGGGCGTGACTGTAGGCCAATTTCTTGCAGTTCGAGGGCATCTTTGTCCTCGATGAGCACCGTGGCTAAACCCTCGATGAGTTCCTGGGTGGCAGATTCCTGATCAATCCCGAAATTCCTGGAAAATGCATAGAAATAGTGAGAATTATGGGCATCAATCGGCGTAATGGCATTCATGACTTTTATGAGGAAACCCTCCTCTCGCGGGCGCCCCATGCCAGTGATGCCAGAGTGCAGGGCGTGAAAACTTGGCGCATAGAACTTGGTGCAATGAAAACGGTCGTATAACCCGTCCGTTTTCATCGTTTTTGCGTAGAGCGGTGGGGCTTCAACCCCTGGCATGAGGCGATCTACGCTGACCAGGTTTCCCTCGACCTCAACGGTTACCCCGTGCTTATAGATGTAATCATCCCCCACCGTCGAGGTATGGATAAAGGACTCATGTGTGAGGTCCAAGAGATTGTCGTGAATGAGATCTGCTCTGCAAGCAAAGGCAAAGCTGTGGGTAACTGTGGCCCATTGCGGATCACTCATCCAGTGGGTGTCAGGCACCAACGACTCATCAGCCGTAGCCGCATCGCCGGTCCACACCCAAATCCAGCCATCCCTTTCAACGACGGGAAAGGCTCGGACCTTGGCTCGCTTGGGAATGATCTCCTGTGCTGGGATCCGCACGCAGGCGCCAGAGCAATCAAACTGGAAACCGTGATAGCCACATTCCAAGGAGTCTTGAACAACTCGGCCGGCTGACAGGGGGAAGCCACGGTGCGCGCATCGATCCTCAAGTGCCACTGCTGAGCCATCGACCTTGCGGTACAGGGCAATAGGAATCTCACAAATCACCCGTCCAACGGGTTCATTGGTCAGTTCAGACGTCCATGCAGCCACGTACCAAGCATTACGGACGTACATGAACCCTCCATTGCGTTTTCGTTACACACATAATTCCGGCCCCAAGCAAATATCGCAACGTGGGGCACTCAGCGCCATCACGTCGACTAGATCCACCCCATGAGGGATCTACCCGGGTATCAAAGCTTCGCTGCTACTTCCGCTTTGCCAAGCTAGTGGATCTGCTGCGCGATGTTCTCCTGGAAGTCCTGATAACGATCCTTGGATTCAGCTATCGAATCCGCCCAAAGGTCAGCGATCACCCAGTTAACTCCGATCGCCGCCAGCTCACCAATTGCATCGATCTTTTGTTCCACACTTGCGTTGGTGCCCGGGTGTAACGCCGGCGTGGACGCTTGAACAGAAATTTCCGCCATCGATCGACCATTGGCTTCAACTAACACCTGAAGGCGGCCTAGTGCTTCCTTGAGATCGTCTACCGACTCAATGTTCTTGGTGCGCGCGGTCTTGGAAAGTGTGGGAGAACCCATCATTACTGACCAACCCTGACCCCAATCGGCGATTCGCCTCAACGTGAGATTGCTATTTCCGCCGAGCCAAAGGGGTGGATGTGGGAGTTGCACGAAGCCGGGCATCACGATCTGGTCAAGTGCGTCATACGTGGGGCCTTTATGCGTAACAGCACGATTGCCAGCTGCCATTTTGATCACTTCGATCGCGTCATCGAAAATTACATTTCTATTCTCAAAATCAACACCAAGAGCCGCATACTCCGAACGCAAGTAACCAGCACCAAAAACAAAGGTCGCTCGGCCACCAGAAAGCACATCGACCGAAGCCATCCCAGAGACCGTTAAAAGTGGATTGCGATACGGCAAAACAATCAGGTGCGAGAACAGCTCAGTCTTCTTTGTGATTGCTGCAGCAAATGAAAGCATCGCGAAGGGGTCGAAAGCCTCATGTCCGCCATTTTCCAACCACTTCTGCGATGGTGCAGGGTGATCGGTGATGCCAAGCCCGTGTATGCCCATTAGTTCTAGATGCTGAATCACCGAGATGATCGTTTCAGGCTTAATCCATTCGCCGCCAAGATCAGATCGAACTGGGTAGTCAGTGATGAACTTCATCGAGATTCCTTCGGGTTGTTGAGGAGACCATAAGAACGCACGTCCCATTCTTACTTAGATACAACATCTCTGCTGCGTTCTATTCAAGCGGCTGGCCAAGTTTTCATTGGTCATTCAATCAAGAATCTTCCAAGAGCGAATAACCGCCTTGCGTCTTGCCCCGATGAGCCCTCACAAAGCGTGGCGGCTATCCCTTGCTGACACCTTGAATTTATAGAATTCAAACCAGCTCACACCAATTACTGATGCCACAAAAGCTAAGCCCCACTCAGTTAGCGT
>JBIIAA010000055.1:0-12955 GCA_044240165.1 Candidatus Nanopelagicales bacterium | reverse complement strand
GGACTTCTCCTTGTGGTCACGATGATGATCAAGGTCGGCCGCTAGCCCTCGTGAAAACCTGGCGCCTTGGCGTCTTTGGTGGAACCTTCGACCCGATCCACTCTGGGCATCTGATCGCTGCAGCATCCGTGCGTAACGCACTTGAACTTGATCTCGTCATCTTTGTGCCCACCGGTCATTCCTGGCACAAACTTCCAGGACCGCTGGCGCCAGCAATGGATCGCCTAGCCATGGTTGATCTGGCTCTTGCAGACTACGAAGGATTTATTTCCTCATCAGTTGATATTGATCGACTCGGACCCACGTACACAATCGACACCTTGACGGAACTACAAGCACAGTGGCATAACGAAAACGTTGACGACGAGGCCACGTGGTTCTTCATCACCGGAGCTGACGCCCTCACTGAGTTCACTACGTGGAAAGAGCCCGAAGAAATCTTGAAGCGTGCTCAATTAGTCGGGGTAACTCGCCCAGGGTTTACGGCGTCTTCTGGCCCGCTACTCACTGGTCACTCAATTGTGATCGAAGCTTCAACGCCTGATATTGCTTCAAGCGATATTCGACTCCGCATGCGTGAAGGCCGTTCGATCGAAGGCCTCCTGCCGACGGTAGTCGCGGATTACATCCAGACGCACTCGCTATACCTCGAGACTCCAGTGGGTCTGTAATGCCACCGCATCAATCCCACTCTCGCCGCTGGATTGTCATCTTGGTCGTAGTGGCCATTGTTTCAACAGGAGCCGTCATCTCGGCCTTCCTTGGTGATGCTGGACTGCCATCGGGTCAGGCCTCACCGTCACCTGCTCCAGTGGCGTCGGCTGCTGCATCGACACCAGTAGTCAAACCTCTGGTTAAAACGCAGCGCACATTGTTGCTGCAAGTTCGCGACGATAGTCGCCGAGTCATTTATTCGGGGCTCCTTGCTACAAGATATGCATCCGTGGACGGTTCCAGAATGCAGATACCGGCGAACCTGCTGGTGCCAATCCCGGAGTGGACCGCGCTGGCTTTAACGGGCGATGCAGTAGACACCCTGCAAAGTCAGCATGCCCTTGAAGAACTCTTGGGTGTAGATATCGATATGTCTCTAGTGTTGGATCGTTTGGCACTGTCGGGACTGTATGACGCAACTTTGACACCGGCCTCAGCGAAAGAAGCCAAGGCCTCCAATGATATTGACCAGTGGATCTTCAAGTCACTGATCAATCTGCCTGCATCCCCACCTGACACCGGGCAGTTGCTCTTAAGCCTTGGCCACATGGCTCGTTCCAGCGCACCTAACGCGGAGTTAGTTGACCTGCTTTTGGATCTTCGTAAGGACGCTCGAGCCAAGAAGTTGAACGCAGTGAACCTGCCAACGCGACTTGTTCGTGGGGGCGGTGCTGCGATGGTGATCCCAGATGCCAGCGAGGTTGTGATGCGCAAGAATTTTGCTCACACATTGCTGACCCCAGGCCTAGCCACCCGGCCAAGAGTGGTGCTTACGCCAGCTGGCGCCACTGCTTCTCAGATAGCCGAAGCGACGGCGGCTCTTATTGAAGCCGGGATGACGGTGGTGCCTGGTGTGCCGATCGCCCCACGTGCAGATTCGATAGTTCAGGCCCCCGAATCGACGATAAGTCTGCGTATTAGTGGCAAAGTTGCCGCGGCACTTGGGCTTTTCCCTCAGGATGTGCGCCAAGCCAAGACCTATACGGTTGATGCAGAAGTTCTTTTGGGTTTGGCCCCTTCAACCCTGTGAGAGGCTTGACCCCTTACATCCGGGTTTCCGGACCTAGAAAAGGATCACCTTGAGCGCGACTGAAGCAGCCAAGAATTTGGCGATTGAAGCAGCATTGGCTGCCTCCGACAAACTGGCGACAGAAATTATTGCCATTGACGTGAGTGAAGCGATCGCAATTACTGAGGTCTTCTTGATGGCCACGGGTGCCAATGAGCCACAGGTCAAAGCGATCGTTGATGCAGTCGAAGAACGCCTGCGCAAGATTGGTGAGAAGCCGCTGCGGCGCGAGGGCGAACAACAAGCTCGCTGGGTCTTGCTGGATTACGGCGACATCGTTGTGCACGTTCAAGTTGCTGAAGAGCGCATTCATTACGCGATTGAGCGCCTCTGGAAAGACTGCCCAGTTATTGAACTTCCTGCAGAAGTACATCTTCCACGTGAGGTGCAAGGAGTACCTGAGTGAGCCAGCCACGTCGTGTGGTGTTTTGGCGGCATGGTCGAACGGATTGGAACGCATCATCGAGGTTCCAAGGCCAGTCTGATTCCATGTTGGATGACGTCGGAATTAAACAGGCTGCTGCGGCTGCTGTGCAGCTTGCAAAGCTTGAGCCGGCTTACATCATGTCTTCGGATTTGCAGCGCGCTCATCACACAGCGATGCCGCTTGCTGATGCGCTTGGTTTAGATGTAGTGCTTGACGAAGGACTGCGCGAAACCTTTGTGGGTGTCTGGCAAGGGATGTATCGCGCTGATATTGAACGTGAACACACTCAAGATTTACAAGAGTGGATTGCCGGAACAAACATTCGGCCGGGGCTCCATGGTGAGACTCGAACAGAAGTCGCTGCTCGCGTCAGTGCAGCAGTCAACCGTGGTCTTGCTCAGATTGGCCCAGGCCAAACGCTGGTATGTGTCACTCACGGCGCGGCGGCAATGTCGGGTATCGCAGCACTTCTTGATTTGCCTCTTGAGAAATGGCCGATTTTCGCGGTGATGCCGAACTGCGCCTGGTCAATTGCTGTGGAAACCCAAACACACAGTGGTCCGGCTTGGCGATTACAGGAGTACAACACTCGCGTTCCTGAGCTTTAAGAGTGTTTGGAGTAAGCGGAGCAGGGGTGAAATTCTCACCTCTACTGCGCCAGATATGATTCTAATTCCCGTGTTGGCTAAGAACTGACGCATGGGGCTGTGGCGCAGCTGGTAGCGCACCTGCATGGCATGCAGGGGGTCAGGGGTTCGAGTCCCCTCAGCTCCACCAACTAGGTTCAATCGAGAAGTGGGTTCGCGGCTTCCCGCTGATGTTGCATAAATACGAACATCTGAGCGACCGCTCCGTACGGATAACCGTCAATTTCAAGTTGAACGCCATTGTGCAGGCTTGAAATAGGGCGTTCAGTGGCCCTATGACAACACTAAGGCGGGTAGTTATGCCTAGGTTGCTTATGACCGGGGGCGTTATGGCTTTAGATTCTTGGAAAGATGAGGAGTCGCGGGTACCAGTTGATATGGACCGCGAAATTAACTTTGAAAACATGCATGTGCTCCGTCTGCCTATCGATCAGGAACGACTTCGTCTTGATCAAGGTGGTTTACGAAAGGAAAGCGCACTGGCGGCGCTCGTGCTAGGGCAAGCGCATGAAATTGCTGCCAATGACCTGGGGCAAATGGAAGCAGCGCTACTGCTCGCGACAACTCGCGCATTGCTGTGGGTGCGCAACGCCAGCGAAGCTAGGGAAGTTGCGATGAATTTCGTGAGCGCTGTTGGTGGAGAATGCGTTCTGGCATCCGCAGAAGGCGATCGGGTAATCCAAACGGATATTTCTTTTGGCTATGGGCAGAGCATCTATCCAACGGCGCCGAGTGGAAGTGCGGCTCGGGTACTGCTAGAGCGGCATATCCCGGGACTTGTCGGAGATATTTATCGAGCTTTGGAAATTGGCACAGAAGTTGAGTTGCTTAACTTTGAAGCAAACCTCGACCCCTTGACGCATTTGCCAAACCGGAGAATGCTCGATCGCGCGCTAGGTCGACTCGATCAAGGTGATGTATTGATCATGCTTGACTTAGACGACTTCAAAATCGTGAATGACGAAGATGGTCACTCGGTAGGAGATGTCGTACTTCGAAGCTTTGGCTCCGCGATGAATGAAACTGTTCGCGGCCGAGATCTTGTCGGACGTTTTGGCGGCGACGAGTTCATGATCATCCTGCCTGGATACTCAGATCCTGACAGTTTTCTACGTCGATTAACGCAGCTCTGGGAAATCAGACGTCCTCGTCCGGTGACATTCAGTGCTGGGATCGCACGAGCAGGCAATGCTGCCGCAATCAATATCGCGGCAGCAGATGCCGCCATGTATGAAGCCAAGAAACAGGCCGGAAACAGTTGGGTTCACGCCGACCAAGGCGAGCAACTTTCGCGATAACTCGGCAAATTGATCAACGCACGAAACAATCAACGCAAGCAACAATCACGCACACACGCGGGCCACAAATAGGTGCAGGCTAGCTCGCCACCCCCCAGTGGATTCGAGCTAGCCTGCGGCTTATTTGTTACTTATTCGCCTGTTACTAGTGTCGTGTCTCGTGCGGCCGACTTCTTAGCAGACGCCTTTTTTGCGGTTGCTGATTTCTTCGCAGGCACTGGTTGATCGGCAGATTTTTTAGCAACTTTTTTCGTGGATATCTTGGGAGTTTCTTTTTGAGCGACCTCGGAGGTAGCGCATTCGGCCCCGATGAGTTGATTAGAGTCACCTACGATGGTGAATTGGCTGCAGAGCTCAGGATGCTCATTTGGGTGTGAGCGCTGAGTGTCAGAGTGTTGGGCATGTCGTGTCGCGGCAGGAACCGGGGTATTCCCAGCCTGCAGTGCCCCAGGACCAAAATAGAGCACCGAGTCCCAAGATTGTGACGAGACCTGAGCTGCGAGTGCGGACTGAGCTGCTTTTTCCTTGCGTCGGCGTCGGGCACCTTTAGTGTGTGGCACGCGTATCCATTGCAGTGCACCCATGAAGACGTCAACGATTGAATTCCAGAGTCCGATAAACGCTAGGAGGGCATACAAAGTGAGTACGCCGTTGAAGGCAGCAAAGATCGCATTGCCCCAGTTGCCTTGCTGATAGTCGCGGAACAATCTGTAAAAGCAGAAGAAGATAATCAGGTAAATCGCCAGGATAAGAGACATCGGGGTTGCCGTGCGGTTCTTCACCTTTGGAGTTCGAGCGAATGGGATCTTTGCGCGGGCTGCGGCCTGCTGAAGTGATTTCAAAACGCCGGCCAGGTTAACGGGCAACAAAATCAGGTTGAACCCATACACACGGAATATGTCAGTGCGCTTGTAACCCAAGCGGTGAAAGTCCGAAGCTTGTGCAAGGAAGTAAGGCACCGCCGCGCACAAAATAATTGGGCTGAGCAGTTTGCTGTCGTATGGGTAGGCAAGGAGGAAGATCAAGCCGAAACTTGCCCAGCAGATAGAGGCCATGTAGTTCACGCGTAGGAACTTTTCTGGCCAACTCACGCGAACCCCGGCTTTTTTGCTGGCCTTCGTGTATTTGGTGAATTTCGGCATGATCAGCAACCCACCATTTGCCCAGCGCGAGCGCTGAACTGACAAAGAGCCAAAGTCTGGGGGAGTGGCGCTGTAGCTCAGGCGCTCTGGGTAGTTCACCAGAGTCCAGTCGCGTGCGATCAAGTCAATACTCGATTCGGTGTCTTCAATCACCGTACGGTCTTGAACGTAGCGGCGAATTTCAGATCCATCCACGGTCGTGACTTCAACGATGTCGTCAAGCGCAGTTTTGCGAATGACTGCATTTGCTCCCACCCAGAAAGTCGCGCTGTAGTGAGTCATGCCTTGGTGCAAAATATGTTGAATGTCAGTTGTTGCCCCGGCAATGCGCTCAAGGCGGGTTGCCGCACCTCGAACTGCGGAATATGGAGTTTGTGAAACGGCAACACGCGCATTTTCGGGTTGTTCCATCAAGTAGATCAGGCGCAGGCAATATTCCCGAAGCAGGATGCTGTCAGCATCGAGAGTGAGTACATAGTCTGAGTCGGGAACGCTTAAAGAACTTGCATGCGAAACGGGGGTGAGTTGAATTCCTGCAGGTGTCGGAATTGTTTCAAAACTACGTCCCATGAGTCCGATATAGGAGTTCAGGTTCATCGCCTTATTAGCCTCGTGTGACAAAGAGGTGTACTGCTTACGCTCGAACGAAGTGATGGTCGCCCGAAATGGCCAAGTAAGACCTCGGTATAGCTGCGTCAATCTCTCAACAGGGATTCCTGCACCCTTGTTCGCGGATTCAAAGAGGGCCGAAGCAACGTGGTAAAAATCTCCAGCGAGCCCACGTAGAACTTCATCTTCCATGAATTCATCGATGTGGCTCGCATGTGGGTAGGCATCCGCGGCAGCAGTCAGCCAACGGTAACCCCAGTCGTAATGGCTCGCCAGAATGCGTACCTCATCTATGGTGCCGACCGTGTTGGTACGGGCGGAACTTTCGTAAGAAGCCAGAGCAGCCTCGAAGCGATCCCGCGGTTCGCTCAATAATTCAGTGATTTGCGCAGGGATAAGTCGGCACTCTTCTAGGCTTGCCTTCGCCTTTGGGTCTAAAGGATGTGGTGGGTCATCCAAAAGCAGCGCGACGCGCATATATGGGTATTCCTGAAGCGCGGCTGACAACAGGGTTGCTCGCACCACTGCCGGATCTTCACAGTACGAAGGCACGAGAACCGTCAGAGTTGGGACCGAGCGAGAAAAGAAGTCATCCAGATTGGCTCGAGGGACTCGAACATGATCTCGGATTCGGTAAAAGGCGCCTTGGCGAGCCAGGAGATACATGAGCGCAGAGAACGTTAGGAAACTCATGACTAAGACGTAGGAAGCAGCTTCGAGTACGAACCTCAGGTTATAGAAGCCGTTATCGACAATTTCGCCGATGATAGTTGACACGACATATGTCGCCCACAAAACAATTGTTGAAACGATTGCTAGACCACCAAGCCAGATTGCTCGGTTGCTGGATGCCTTCTGCACTGCTGGCAGCATGATGCGCTTGCGCTCAGCTCCCCATTCGCGGGAAACCTTTGGTCGCTTCCGAGCAGCCTGCTCGGCCTCGGCTCCGAGTAAGGGGGTAGGCGCAGTCTGAAGTGATGGATTTGCAGGGGGAATTTGCTCAGGAGCTGAAGAGACTAGCTTCGGCCTGATCGTTGCTTCTGGGATCCCGAGGTCATTGATCGTCACCGATAATAGGAAGTCCCCGCCTACACCTCCCGTATCCAAATCACTGCTGACCTTTACAGCAAATGTTTCGCTCAACGAACTCACGCTCCCACAATTTTGGTCAAACCCAGGCGGTTCAACTCTTCTGCAGGACGCAGTGAATCCGTAAGGCAGACAAAGTTCCACTAGCGGACCGGGGTCGGTGCCGGTATCTACTCAATGAATGGTTCTGACGTTCGGATATGCGCAGGTTGAAAAAATTAACCGTAAAAGGTGACGACAATCACTGTTGCATCTTGGCAATGCCAGTGCAGAACAACTAGATTATTGATCGGGACAAGATGGCGGGGGATCTCAATTGTTTCTCAGCGAACAAGAAGCGCAGAAGATTCGAGCGGCCTTTACCGGTCCCTTCGTTTTTACTCTGCGGTTGTTCCCCATAATCTATTTCGTAGGCACATTGCAGTTTTCGATCGGGCTGTATGTGTTTTTTGGTTCCGATAATCCATTCGGACAGTCTCTAGCCATTGCTGCGCTGAGTTTTCTCGCAGTCGGTTGCTTCTGGTTTATTATTCAGACGTTATTGCGAAAGGCGCACAGGAGAATTGGATCGCCTGTTGTTCTCCTTGTGCTGAGTGGGCTTGGCGGAATGGTCCAGGTCTTGGTAGCGACGGCGCTGGTCGAGACCTGGGGACTGCAATGGGTGAACCATTGGACAGTGGGTTTCTGGGGCTGGCAGTGGGCAGTGCCTTGGCTCGTGAATTTCATTTGCGGGTTTCTTGCACTGATGCTTTGGCTGCCTTTTGAAACAATTGTGCTCGCTGGACGTGACTGGTTTCGGAAAAACACAGAACTGGCGCGACGCCAGATGTCAGAAATTCGACGTAACGCCTTGATCGGCTCAGATATAGCTTCCACTACGAGATTCGCAGTAAGTCAAGCCGTCGAAAGCCATATTGTGCCGGAGATCCTGGCGGCACGAGTAAGTTATAGAGCTTCAGTGGAAATGGGAATGCCCGCACTTGAGTTATCCGCCCAGTTGCGTAACTTCAGCGAAGAACGGATCCGCCCGTTTTCAACTGACCTTTGGAATCAATCACACAGACCGGAAAGTACTGTACTCAGATATTCATTCCTTACATCGGTCAGGCGTGTCTTCATTTCAATGTGGAGTCATAGCGGTACCACGGTTCGGTTATATCCAGCTTTGGCGACATTTGTGATGGTCTCTCTGAGCTCTTCAGTTGCTCTGCGGAGATTTCCACCGGTGGAAGGCTTAATGTCGGTTGCATTTGCGGCTGCACTTTTCTATCTCATAACAAAAATTGGCGCAATACTTATAGCTCGTTCGCCAAAATATCGTGCCCTGATTTTTATCGGCACTTTGACAACGACCGCCTTAGTGCCATTCCTGAAATTAGTGTTTGTAAAAAATACACTTCTGGATACTTCGGGATCAATACCCGGTTACATCTTGGTCCTTGTCATCGCATCGATCTCCTTGATAGGTATCAATCTTGGCTTAGCTTTTGCTGGAGCGCTCTGTCGTGATCAAGAACGCGAGAGTCGTCGACTAAATAGCCAAGCCGGACAAGAGGAATATGTCCAGGCTTATGTCAATAGTCAGGTGGCCATAGAGACGGGTCGGTGGGCAGCGATGCTCCATGGTCAAGTGCAATCGAAATTTGCGGCAGCGGCGCTTTGTTTAGAACTAGCAGGCAGTTCAGATGATCAGAAGATTCTGGCAAGTAGGCTCGAGCAAGCCGAGCGAATACTTTCCAGCATTGAGTTTTCTCCGCCTGCATTTCGCTCGAATGTAGGTGAAGAGATCGCCTTCCGGGCACAAAGTTGGATGCCAGTGGTGCGTATTGACACTGAAATGGAGCAGGATTCATATCTTCCTGATGGCATTGACTTGAATAGGTTCGGTGAAGCCTTGGAAGAGTGCATCTCGAATGCAGTGCGCCATGCGCAGGCATCACATATCGAGGTGAAGTACGCCCGAGACCCTCACGAGAATTGGCAGTTGCTCGTGTCAAATGATGGTTCTCGTTCTGTCGGTGGAACTGCAGGTATGGGTACTGCAATTTTGAATGAAGTCACCCAAGGAAATTGGACGATTCAATGGAATGACGCTTTGATGCGTACGCAGGTTCGCTTAAACCTGATTTAGAAACTACCGAACAATAACCCTGCCCTGCTGCCACATTCGAACAGCTCGCACCCGAGAGTTCATCATTGAGTCAGCTTCAATTCCCATTGCCACGAGAGTGCGCTGGATGAGGCTTTCTGCCGCTCGCATGGATGTGCCTCGCTCTTGGGCGATGCCAGCGTTGGAGTAGCCCTCTGCCATTAGGCGCAAGATTTCTGCTTGAGATTGACTGAGTTCAACGCGCTCGCTGTCATCCTGAATCGTGCCGATCTCACGTACGTGAGCACGCGTAATCGCGGCTTCGACCGCTTGCTTAATATCGTCGATAGACGCCATTCGTCCCTTAACGAGATAGATCGTGCCTTCTGGAATCGTTGATGAACTACTGACGGCCAAGGTCGGCGATGTATGTGAACTCAACACGACCAGACCTACCCAAGGGCGCTCCTTATTAATCCTCTTAAGTAGATCCGCTCCGTTTGGTCCGTTACCAAGATCAAGATCGCTGATGATTACGTGGGGCTCAAAATCGTTCAAGATGGTCATAGCTGCGGCTACGCTGTCGGCCGTTCTCACAACCATTCCCGTGTCGGCGATCGCTTCGCCAATGATGGCTCGAGTAAAGCCATCATCTTCAACTAGGAGTACGCGAGTTTGGAAGACTTGGCCAGGAGACCTATCCATCTTTGCGACCTCAATTCTTTCAATTTCTTCGATGTTCACTGCTAAGCGCTCATCGACAGACTCATATGCCAGTGGTGCCTATATTGCTCTCCGCCGCGCAAGATGTCACGCTCAGAGCACCTTCTTGATTCGGATTTTACGCACTTGAACCTTTTAGGAATCAGAAATTCACTGTCGTTGACGTTTGGGCGGCTTTTTTGGTAATTCACCTACCTGCCAATTGAATTTCTCCTGTGGATGAGTGATTCCCGAATCATCTGGCAAGCCCCCGCGCAATGACCGTCCGTCAGGTCGCATTTGGATTCGCGCACCGAGTCAGATTGGCGTTGAGTGCGCTCTGTGCGACGGCGAGGGGCTGTCGACGAATCCAGGTTTGGACGTGTGTGGTGAGCGAGTTCAATATTCCAAGTTTCTCAAATGAGCCAGAAGTTCCAGTGGTTGCTCATCACGGCTTGCGTGTTTCATTCTTTCGAGTGCTGGCAGTGTTGGTGGTCGCGGGTGTAGCTAGCTTCGGGGTCTTCCACTACGGGCAACGTGCAATTGCCGCTTCAGTCTCAAAGGGGCCGACAGCCTTCGCAGGCTATGTTGATGTGACCGCGACCCCGACGTATCACTTTGAAGTACCAACGGCTAAGGCAAATCGCAACATCATTATGGGTTTCATCGTCGCTGATACGCAGACGCCTTGCACTCCATCATGGGGAACGTATTACACCTTGGATGCTGCTCAAGCCCGACTAGATATTGACAGGCGGATTGCTCAATTACGTTTGATGGGTGGAGATGTGCGCGTTTCCTTCGGAGGTGCAGCAAACTCCGAATTAAGTGTTTCCTGTACTGATCCAGTAGCACTGAGTGATGCGTATAAGTTAGTAATTGAACGCTACAACCTCACCAGCATTGACCTCGACATTGAAGGTTCCGGACTCGAGAAGACACCCGCCAATGCCAGACTGGTAGCAGCCATGAAGTCTGTCCAAGAATGGGCGAGCAAAACTAGCCGCAAGTTGAACATCTGGCTAACGTTGCCGGTCGGCACTCAAGGATTAACTCGTCCTGGATTCAATCTTGTTGAGTCGATGTTGAAGAGCGGAGTAAAGGTCGCCGGAGTTAATGGCATGACCATGAATTTTGGAGCGTCTAAGCCTGCTTCCCAGTCGATGACTTCGGCCATTGAAGATGCGTCAACCCAGTTGCAGCGTCAAATAGACACTGCCTACCAAGGCGTTGGGCAGTCGCTTTCGCAGTTAGCTTTGTGGAACAAGGTTGGCATCACTGTGATGATCGGGCAAAATGATGTTCCCGGAGAAAAGTTCACCATTCAAGACGCTAAAGGCATCAACACATTCGCTCGATCAAAAGGCGTCGGCTTAATCTCTATGTGGTCGCTTAACAGAGACAATACCTGTTTGCTACCAACTCCGATGGAGTCAGTTGTCGTGCAAGACTATTGCAGCGGCGTCAATCAAGGCACTGAGCATTTCTCGGTCGTCCTTGATAAAAAGACAAGTGACATTGCGTTTAGTAGTCCTGCGCCACCGGTTTCATCGCCGAGAGTTCTTTTACCGGTCGTTGATGATCCAAGTCAGAGCCCGTATCCAATTTGGAATACAAATTCCAATTACCCTGCAAATACAAAAGTGGTGTGGAAACGGAATGTGTATCAGGCGAAGTACTGGACCAAAGGCTATGCACCGAACACGCCAGTGGTTCATCTAAATGAAACGCCTTGGCAGCCACTTGGCCCAGTTCTTCCGGGTGAAAAGCCAATAGCGCTACCAACGTTGCCAGCAGGAACCTATCCAGCTTGGAATGCAGGCAATATTTACAACCAAGGTGATCGTGTTCAGGTCGGGCTTGTGCCTTACCAGGCAAAGTGGTGGACTCAGAATGAGGAACCAACTAAGAACAGCGAAACTGATTCAGCGTGGGCACTGGTAACACCACCATCACCAATCAGAGGCTAATCCTTGCTAGCTTCGCGGGGCCTATTTGGTGCCGCGAAGCTAGCTGTCAGTTTTTTACGACGCGGTAGTGCTCAAGGGTTGAATCGGTTGCGTATGCAATCCGAACTCCAGCAGCTTTGGAAGCAGCTAACCCGGAGATGATGGTTTCCGTGAGAATTTCCCCGGGCGCTACAACGGCAACTCCTGGGGGATACGGGGCGATGAGGTCGGCAGAGATCCGGCCAACAGCATCAGCCCAGGACACCATCTCAGTGGGTGCAAAGTAGGCCTCGCGCATAGAGATCCCAGCTTGCGGAACTACGGACCAGCTCAGGGCAGTTGCGCTTTCGCGCGTTTGGGATACGACTGCTTTGAGAATCGGGATGAGTGCGTTAGCGAGTACTTCAAAATCTGCTGAGGTGTCCGCGAGGGTTGCCAGAAACACGAGAGTGTCGCGGTCTGCCATTTCCACGCGAATCCCACGCGTGATCAGGGCTTGTTCGATTTCAACACCAGAGGCACCAAGTTGATTGGCACGCAGCACGATCTTTACCGGATCAAATCTGCCTGCGGGAAAATCCGAAGCGCTGAGAAATATCGGTTGTGAAAATTCGCTTTGCACTTGCGCCTTGAAGCTATTCACCTGCTCGATGAGGCTGCTCAATAGTTCGTCGCCGCGAGTTTCAAGAAGCGCACGGCAGCCGTCGATTGAAGCAAGAGGCGCGCCTGCAGGGGAAGTGGTGTGGGTAGTCTCAAAACTTTGTTCGAGGCGATCGACATTTAGAAATTGAGTGCGGGCCACGAGTAGGGCAGATGCGCTATACCCAGGAAGGGTCTTGTGCATGCTGGTGATGAGTGCGTCAGCCCCTAATTGCATCGCATGTGGTGGCAGGTCGGGATGAAAACCGAAATGTCCGCCCCAGGCTGCGTCCAAAATCACTGGAATGCCGAACTCATGTGCTCGCGCGATGAGCGGAGGTAAGTCAGAAATAGTTCCGAGATAGCCAGGCTCGGTAAGTAGAACCGCAATTGGGCTCAACTCAAGAGTTTTTTCGAATTCAGCCAATGAAATGCCGATAGGCACTCCAGTTGCCTCGTCGATCTCGGGCATCATCCAGATGGGTTCGAGACCAGCAAGCACAAGTGCGCTGAGCACTGAGCGATGGGCGGTTCGACTCACTGCAACGCGATCGCCCGGGCGACCAAGAGCGAAGATCACC
>JBIIAA010000154.1:0-3873 GCA_044240165.1 Candidatus Nanopelagicales bacterium | reverse complement strand
ACAGCCAAGAGGCGGCTGGAAGCCAATGACGCAGACATCATCATCACCAATCACGCAATGCTGGCAATTGACGCGTTAGAAAATATTCCGGTACTGCCTGAGCATGGCGCCGTCATTATCGACGAGGGCCACGAACTCGTAGATCGTGCAACGAGTTCACTGACCAGCGAGCTCACTACGAACATGGTTGAACGTTCTTTAAGCCGGGCGCGACGCTTAGTTGATGAAGCAACGTTGGTTCAGTTACAAGATGCAATGGATGCTCTCGAGGATGCGTTAGCTGAAGCCGCGCTTGATTTACCAGGACCTACTCGGTTGAAGCCAATCCCGCAGGCGCTTACTCTGGCGCTAACTCTTATTCGCGATAGCGGCCACCAAGTCTTAACTGTGTTGAATGCGAATAAGGAAGAAAAGGATCCGGACTCGGCAGCGAAATTGCAGCAAGCTAAGGCAGCGGTCGAGGAAATGCAGGACACCGCCGGCAGCATGCTGAATGCCAATGACTACGACGTAGTTTGGCTCGACCCTGGCGAGAATCGCGCACCAATTCTTCGTCGCGCTCCGCTATCAATCGGCGGGCTCTTGCGCGACTCGTTGTTCAGTAAAACACCAGTGGTTCTTACGAGTGCCACGCTTACGGTTGCGGGCGGATTTGATTCGTTGATTGCAAGCCTGGGGTTATCTGATTCTGATGTGACCACAATGGATGTGGGTTCGCCATTTGATCACGCAAAGCAAGGAATTTTGTATGTAGCGCGTGAATTACCGCCACCTGATCGCGAGGGTGTGCCGATGGAAGCATTAGATACGTTGGCCGAACTCATCGAAGCTGCGGGCGGACGCACCTTGGCGCTGTTTTCGAGTTGGCGTGGTGTTGAACGCGCCGCCGAATACCTACGCGTGCGTCTTGATAACAAGAAGTATCCGATGCTGGTGCAAAAGCGCGGCGATGCTGTTGGCACCTTGGTGAAAAACTTCGCTGACAATCCAGCCACCACTTTGTTAGGCACCGTGTCGCTTTGGCAGGGCGTGGATGTGCCAGGGGAGTCGTGCATCTGTGTGGTGATTGATCGCATTCCATTCCCACGACCAGATGATCCGTTGATTGCCGCCCGCCAACAAGCTGTTGATGATGCAGGTGGCTCGGGTTTTCGTTCAATTTCCGTGCCGAAGGCGGGTCTGCTGCTGGCCCAAGGTGTTGGGCGACTTATTCGCGGGGAGAACGACAAAGGTGTGGTCGCGGTTCTGGATTCCAGGCTGGCAAATGCTGGTTATGCAAAGTCCCTGCGAGCTAGCCTGCCGCCCTTCTGGTTCACGACCGATAAATCCGTGGTTATTGGGTCGCTGGAACGCCTCAATGAGGGTTTCTTAAGTTCTTAGATTGCTTTTCTCAGCATGTCTTCGAAGGCTCGTCGAGCAAGTTGTGACAATGAGATTTCCTGAGCCTTAGCTAATTGCACGGCCTGATCTCTTAGCGCTTCAGGCAATCGGAAGGTGATTTGCGGAGATGTTCCAAACTGACCAAAGAGTGGTGGTCGGCCCGATTTACGATTCCACACTTCAGTGGTTGTTGCAATATCAAAGTCTTCTGACTCAAAGGCTTCAGCAATGCGGGCAGCATCGGCTTCGGTGAACTCCACCCCTGAAGCATCGGTGAAGAGCACGTCGTTTGAGTGAGCCTTCTTCTTATGAGTCATAAAGCCACCTCCGCTTTTGCGTAAATCCATCGCATGTATCACCAAAACAAGGTCTGGCGTGACAACCACAATGATTTCCAGAACCCGTCCTGAACTGTCTGCCCCGACGAGAACTAGCTTTCGCTCTGGCCCTCCTGCGGAAGTCATCCACCTCGCAGCGGCTGGGGCGATCAATACTTCATTGACTCGAGCCCGACCGATGTGATGTTTTCGGGCTGACTGCGCGAACTTCAACTCCTTACGACTATTTTGCACTGCAAAACCCAAGGGGTCAAGTGAGTCCATGACGTGATGTAAGTCGAGCCGCAGAAACTCAGACGTCACGCTGATGGGTCTGTGGACAGGGGCGAGCAAAGTGGCATCTGTGGATATCCCAATTGCCCCATTTATGCGTTCAGTGGTCTAGGATTGTGGTGAACAAGTGTTCACTAATCGAAAGAAGCCTGATGCAGTTCAAGCGCAATTTCTCGCCCACTGTCACCATCGCGGTGATAGCAACAAGTGGCGCGGTCATGGCGATCATGCAGACGATGTTCATCCCCTTGCTGGCGCAGATCCCAGGAATTTTGGATTGCACGGCCGAAGATGCCTCATGGCTCATTACTGCCACCCTGATTTCCAGCGTGGTTGCAATTCCAACGATGTCGCGCCTTGCGGATATGTATGGCAAACGCAAAATGATGTTGCTCAGCATCGGCCTCATGGTTGCTGGCTCGTTACTCGGTGCGGTCAGTACAAATCTCAGTATTTTGATCGTCGCTCGTGCACTTCAAGGCTTTGCAATAGCGATGATTCCGTTGGGGATGAGCATCATGCGCGACCTTGTGCCACCAGAGCGTTTGGCATCAGGGGTGGCACTGATTAGTGGATCCATGGGAGTCGGCTCAGCGATCGGTTTGCCGTTCGGTGGAATCATCTACGAAAACCTCGGTTGGCATGCAATTTTTTGGGTGTCTGTGGTCACCGGAACACTGTGTGGTCTTGCCATATTTGCGATCGTTCCTGAATCCAAAGTGAGGGCAGGTGGCCGTTTCGATGTTCGAGGCGCAGTACTCATTTCAGTTGCACTGACAAGCTTTTTGCTCGGAGTAACCAAGGGCTCGCATTGGGGATGGACCAGCCCATCAATCCTGGCTTGTTGGTTTGTCGCAATCGCAGTCATGCTGTATTGGTTCCCATTCGAACTCAAAAGCGGGCACCCCATCATTGACTTGCGCTCAAGTGCGCAACCAGCGGTTTTGATCACCAACATCGCTTCGGTTTTAGTTGGCTTTGCCATGTACGCAAACATGTTGAGTAGTACGCAGTTCTTAGAGATGCCAACGGCCAGCGGATACGGCTTTGGGCTGACGGTTTCGCATGCCGGCTTGCTGATCCTTCCCGCATCATTTTCTATGGTAATCATGGCTCCAGTGGCGGCCAGAATCACCAATGTTTACGGCCCAAAGATCACCTTCATTCTCGGCGGTCTTCTTCTTGGCGTGGGCTATATCTTGCGCATGTTCTTCATGGCTTCGCCTTGGCAGATCACGATGGGTGCGATCGTGGTGTCTCTTGGCACCATGGCCAGCATGTCGGCCGCGCCAAACATCATCATGAGATCAGTTCCGATTACTGAGACCGCAGCAGCTAATGGGCTAAACAATGTGGTGCGCAACGTGGGGATGTCGATTTCAAGTGCGGCAGTCGCGGCATTCCTGACCGGATTGACTTTCGTTGTTGGTTCCCAAGTTTTCCCAGACCGCATGGCTTTCATCTACGTCTACATCGCAGCAGGCATATGTGGTTTTGCCGGGGCAGTGGTTGCCATGTTCTTGCCTAAGAATCTGGCTCAGCGCAATGGGGTCCTTTCTGCTGGGGCAGCAGCGCAGGCGCATGAAGACCCAGAACTCTTGAAAGTCGCCCCACACGAATTCGTGGTCCGCGGGGTGGTGCGCAATGAAGCCGGGCAACTGGTGGCGCAGGCAACCGTCACCTATTTCACGATGCAAGGACAACAAATCGACTTTGAGCGAACTGATCTAGATGGCAGTTATTCCATCGTCTTACCTCAGACTGGCCAGTATCGAGTCAGGGTGGAACACCACGGCCAGGCGGCATCAGAATCTGTGGTGACAATCGATGGTCAAAGTGCCTCGCAATTGATTACTATTAGTTAGACGATTCTCCTGCAACT
>JBIIAA010000054.1:0-13318 GCA_044240165.1 Candidatus Nanopelagicales bacterium | reverse complement strand
GCGACCATTTGATGGCACTCCCGTTGTTGATGTGGACCGCGGAGGCAAAATTACGTGGCACGGACCAGGTCAGATCGTTGGATATCCAATCGTGAAACTTGTTGGTCGCCTTGACGTGATCGCTCATGTGCGCAGACTCGAAAAAATGCTGATCGCAGTGTGCGCAGACCTTGGCGTTCAGACAACACAAATCAAGGGACGCAGTGGCGTCTGGGTTGCAGCTGACTCCAGAGGGCCCGAAAGAAAGATCGCGGCGATCGGCGTCCGCGTGGCCGAAGGCGTCACGATGCATGGCTTCGCTCTGAACTGCAACTGCGATATGACTTGGTTTGATCGCATCGTTCCGTGTGGAATTAAAGACGCTGAAGTCACGTCGCTTAGCCAAGAACTTGGGCGCGACGTCAGCGTTCTAGACGTGCTCCCCTTCGTTGAAAGAAACATTCACATAGTGCATCCTGAGGCAAGCGTATGAGTATCGATTCCGTCTACGGTGGCGTGAATCCCGAAGGCAAACGCATGCTTCGTATTGAAGCGCGTAACGCCCAAACCCCCATTGAACGCAAGCCAAGTTGGATTCGCACGAAGTTGCGCACTGGACCTGAATATTTGCAAATTCGTGAACTCGTGAAATCCGAGGGTTTACACACAGTCTGCCAAGAAGCCGGCTGCCCAAATATTTACGAATGCTGGGAAGACCGTGAAGCAACATTCTTAATCGGTGGAGAACAATGCACACGACGGTGCGACTTTTGCCAAATTGATACCGGTAAGCCAGGGCCCCTTGATCGTGATGAGCCCCGCCGCGTCGCTGAATCTGTGCAGAAAATGCAGTTGCGTTACGCAACGGTCACTGGTGTGACCCGCGATGATCTGGATGATGAAGGTGCTTGGCTCTGGGCTGAGACCATCCGAAAGATCCGCGAGTTAAATCCTTCAACAAAAGTTGAGGTACTTATTCCTGATTTCAGTGGCAAACCAGAACTTCTCACTGAGGTCTTCGAAGCAAACCCTGAAGTTCTTGCGCATAACTTGGAAACCGTGCCTCGAATTTTTAAGCGCATCCGTCCGGCCTTTGATTACGACCGTAGTTTGGATGTCATCGCACAAGCTCGTGCCGCAAACATGGTGACCAAGAGCAACCTGATTCTTGGCATGGGAGAAGAAATTGCAGAAGTCGAGCAGGCTCTCCAAGACCTATTCGATGCGGGCTGTGAACTGATCACCATCACTCAGTACCTGCGCCCCACGAATCGCCACCATCCGGTTGAGCGTTGGGTTCATCCAGATGAATTCGTAGCTTTAGCAGCCACAGCGACCCAAATTGGCTTTGCCGGGGTCCTTAGCGGACCACTCGTGCGATCCAGCTATCGGGCTGGGCGCCTCTACGAACAGGCAATCGCCGCCCGCTAGCCCCGCGTTGCCCCATAATCCCGGGCTAATACGATTCACCTATGACTTTGACTACTCACCTGTCTCCTCGCTTTGCCGCCTCGACACTTGCCTGTGTACTGACCCTCAGTGCTGGTGTCTCAACGGTTGCTGTTTCAGCGGCCCAGGCCGCTCCAGCCCCATTGGTGATCGCCGTGGAGGCGCCACTCACCGGAGCGCAGGCGTCTAACGGAATCGATATGGCACGCGGCGTTCAACTTGCCGTTGACCAAATCAATGCGGCTGGTGGTGTGAAGGGTCGCAAGATCACCCTCATCAAACTTGATGACAAGGCCGATCCCGCCCTGGCTCTCAGCATGGTCACCGCCGCTAAAAAAGCTGGCGCAGTTGCAGTTGTTGGTCCATACAACTCATCCGTGGGCCTCATTAACCTGCCGAAGTACATTGCTGCAGGCATCACGCCCGTACAAATGACTTCAACCGATCAGACCACAGGCATGGGTGTCACTATTCAGCCCAAGAACAGTCAGATCTCACCAGTTGAGGTTGCTTACATCACCGGCCAGAAGGTGAAGAAGGTTGCGATGCTGGTTGATCCTTCCGACTACACAAAAGGCATGGCTGATCGCACGCAGGCAGCATTGATTGCAGCCGGGATAACCGTGACTACGACACCAATAGTTGAGGGTCAAGCAGATTATGCTGCACAAGTGAAGGCTGCTCTAGCTACCTCACCTGATCTTGTCTACGTCAGCACGTATTTCCCTGAAGGTGCAAAGATCGCTACAGCGCTTGCCGGTGCTAACACCACGGCACAATGCTTCATGGGTCTTGCCAACGTTGATCCTGCCTTTGTCAAAGCCGCCGGGGTTACTACCGCTCAGCGCTGCAAGTTCAGCGGCGTACCAGAAGCCGCGCAACTTTCAACAGCAAAGCGCTTCGTTGTTGAATTCACTAAAGCATTCAAGACTGCACCAGGCGTTTGGGGAGTCTTTACCTATGATTCAACCAACCTCCTCGCCAATGCGCTCCGCAGCGCCAGCTCAACCAAGATCACTCCGGTGCTGGCCAAGTTGAAGTCAGTGAAGAATGTGACCGGGCAAACTGGCGCGATCACAATTGATCCCAAGACTGGCAACCGCACAAACGTTCCTGTGTTTATTTTGAAGGTAAACGCCGCGGGCGTTTTTCAAATCAGCTAATCCACCAGCGATGAAGGAAACACATGTTTAAGCGTATGCGTAAGTCGCTTGGAGCGATTGCTCAGAACTGGGGCATGACCCAAAAGGTTCATCGCCTTCTCGGTCTGGAAGTCTTTGGATTCTTCCTCGCCGGTGCAATCGTTGTAGGTGTTCCCGTTGCCTACTTCCTCAATACGCTCACCGCAATCTTGATTGCGATCCCTGGTGGTCTAGTAGCGTCCGTCTTTTGGTTTAGCCGCCGGGCAATGTCTGCTGCCTACTCACAGATTGAAGGCCAGCCTGGAGCGGCCGCAGCCGTTGCTCAGCAGATGCGCGGAGGTTGGCAAACAACCCCCGGTGTTGCGGTCAATAAGAATCAAGACCTCATCAGCCGCGTAGTTGGTAAGCCGGGGGTCATTTTGATCTCGGAAGGCCCAAGTAGCCGAGTAATTCCAATGCTGGCCGCAGAACGCAAGAAGACATCTCGCTGGCTTCCCGATGTTCCGATCTATGAGATCCAGATCGGCAACGAAGAAGGCCAGATCACTTTGGCCAAATTACAGCGCGCACTTAACAAGCTGCCTCGCAATCTTCGTGGCGGAGAAATCACTGACATGCGTCGCCGTCTCGATGCTGTGAGCGCTGTTGGTGGTGGCCTGCCGATCCCTAAAGGTCCAATGCCGACGAGCTCTCGTTCAGTTCGCCGCCAACGCGGTGCTTAACTCGACGGCTTACGCAAAATAGCAACGCTCCCGACCACGCGGTCATGAAGACCGCGGCCTTGGGAGTCAAAGACCACTGCAGGGATTACCAAACAAATAAGCAGCGTTCGCAACGCGATGCGCCAGAGCATCAGACGCTGTCCGTCGATGCTGATCACTTCTATGCCAAGAAGTCGCTGCCCAAAACTTGCCGCCACAAACCATGTCAGCAAGGTGACTTCTACGAAGAAAATTGCCAGCGGCAGAAAAGGCGCCTCGCCCAATTGCAGCGCCGGTGCCACGAGCTTTGCAAACAGCAGGCAGGCAAACCAATCAATGATCAAGGCTCCTGCCCGACGAACCAAACTCGCTACTTCACCCGGTAATTCAACGCTCATTTGGGCACCGTACTGGGCCAGTGCTACAACATTTCAATTGGGCTACAGTCCCGCAGATCAGAGCAATAGAAAATCAAACATCTGAAAAGTTGCCCTGTTGGCTGTGCCCTCATCCAAATGAAGCCCACTTTCACTACGATCTAGATGAGTCCACCTGAAGGAGTTTCAATGAAATTGAACACTGTTCTGCAAGGAACTCCTGACCAAACAGCAAGTGTTCAAGGCCTTGGCTGCATGAGAATGTGCGGCTCCTCGTTGGCTCGCAAGTAGCGATCAGTTTCGGTTTGAGATGTTTCGGTTAATTAAGCGCCTTCTGCAATTCGCGGTGCTCTGCGCAGTAATCGCCCTGAGTTATTTCGGTTGGTCTGTCTACCAAGCGTCAAAGGAAAGCCCTGGCGAACCTTTGCAAGTCGTAGCTGCCACATGGATGCGCGATCATAACCTTGGTGCTGTTGTCGCCAAACTCGAAGATTTCTACTACACCCACATCAATACAGCGCAGGTTGGCGGCCGGCCAGTGGTGTCGGCCCAGATTGATAACGGTGGCAGTGACGTAGTCAGTGGTGTTGCGCCAGCAACTTTGCCCACTCAACCCGCACCCACCCAACCAGCGCCGACTCAGTCGGCAAGCACCACGGCAATGCCCGAGGTCACCCCTGACTTTTCTTTTGCCCCGCTACCTAAACCAACAACGCAAGCAGTTCCACTCGATGGCGTCGTTGCACATCTAGAACCACCAACGGCGCTAATCTCCCCTGCTTCAACCCCTGAACCGATGGAAGGCACCTGGCAGCCAGTTGGCAATCTTGTTGCTGGCTCACCTGCCATTTACGTCACTCGAGTGCGTACTGACAATCTGCACACCTCTTACTACGCAACTGCGATGTGGATCGACACCAAGCTCACAACCACGATGTTCATTCCCGGCTTTGAAGAACCCAAGGGTGGGCCAGATCAATTCGGTGGCTCACTACCCGCGGAATTTTTGCCACTCCTGGTAGCCAACACCAACGGGGCATTTCGCTTAGAAGATGCTCGTGGCGGATATTTCTACGATGGTGCAACCGTCAAACCATTGGAAGTTCGTCGGGCTTCCGCAGTCTTTTTTCGGGATGGTCATCTAGCTATTGGTAGATGGGGACGCGACTTTCAATTAACACCAGACGTTTTAGCAGTTCGACAAAATCTTGATTTGATCGTTGATCACGGGCAATCGCAAGTAGATAACCCTGCTTACAGCGCATCCTGGGGGGCAACCACCGATAAAGAAAACCTTGCTTGGCGAGCAGGTATGGGTCAACGCGCTGATGGCAGCATCGTTTATGTCATTGGTCAGGCACTTTCGGCTCAGAGTCTGGCCGACACCCTCGTTGCCGCTGGCGCGAAGCGGGCAATGGTTTTAGATATGAACCAGTACTGGTCGGCTGGTTTCTATTTCTCGCATACTCGCGCCGGAAACTTGGTTTGCCACCGACTAGATCCAGATATCGGTGGTCCGTGTGACAGGTTCCTGCGCACCTATAAGAGAGATAGTTTCCAGTTCTTGGCTGCCTACCCAATAGGCCGCAAGGTCAACTGACCCTGCGCCCAGTCAGATAGTGATGTGAACGTCCATCACAAACGTGGCAAGTAACGATCCAATTCCCACTGACTGACCTGTGAGCGATAGGCATCCCACTCTGCTTGTTTATTGCGGAGGAAGAAATCAAATACATGTTCGCCTAGCGTTTCGGCAACGAGCTGGGAACCTTCCATCACTTCAAGCGCCTGACCCAAACTGGTAGGCAGCGGCTTCATGCCAAGGCCCCGACGTTCGGCCTCGGTGAGTGCCCAAACATCCTCTTCAGCACCTGGCGGCAACTCGTAGCCTTGCTCAATTCCCTTAAGTCCGGCTGCCAGAATTAATGCAAAGGACAAATACGGATTAGTCGCGCTATCAGGAGAGCGCAGTTCTATTCGAGTGCTGTTTCCCTTATCCGGCTTATACATAGGAACGCGGACAAGTGCAGAACTGTTGTTGTGACCCCAGCAGACCCAAGCAGGAGCTTCCGCTCCCCCGAGCAGGCGCTTATATGAGTTCACCCATTGGTTAGTCACCGCAGTAATTTCTGGGGCATGCACCAATAGGCCCGCAATGAACGAGCGACCGATTTTTGAAAGTTGCAACGGGGCGCCAGCCTCATAGAAGGCATTTCGATCACCTTCGAAAAGCGATACATGCGTATGCATTCCTGAACCCGGATGATCCGTAAACGGCTTCGGCATAAACGATGCGTACATGCCTTGCTCAAGTGCAACCTCCTGACACACCAATCGAAAGGTCATCAAGTTGTCAGCAGTTGTCAGAGCATCCGCATATCGCAAATCAATCTCTTGCTGGCCTGGTCCACCTTCGTGATGGGAAAACTCAACAGAGATACCCATGGCCTCGAGCATCATGATGGCTTCGCGACGAAAATCCGCAGACGGTCCATGTGGGGTGTTATCAAAGTAGCCATATTGATCAGCCGGCACCGGAAGAGCGCCTGCCTGATGACGGTTTTCGAGCAAATAAAATTCAACTTCTGGGTGCGTGTAAAACGTGAACCCTAAGTCTGCTGCTTTTGTGAGCGTCCGTTTCAAGACGAACCGCGGATCTGCCTGCGATGGAGTGCCATCGGGCATCAAGATGTCACAGAACAAACGGGCCGCTCCTGGGCCTTCGCTTCGCCACGGCAGCATCGAAAAAGTAGCTGGATCAGGCTTGGCAATCATGTCTGACTCATACACCCGAGTGAAGCCCTCGATCGCCGACCCATCAAAGCCGATGCCTTCCGCGAAGGCTCCTTCGAGCTCTGCCGGGGCGATAGCCACTGACTTTAGGGTTCCAAGCACATCGGTGAACCACAACCGCACGAAACGGATATCGCGCTCCTCGATTGTGCGGAGCACAAATTCGGCTTGCTTATCCATCGGGTCTCGCTTTCCTTGGTCACAACAGGGCTAGGCCCCACTCTAAGTGCCCTAATCCTTACTTAATTCGTGTTACATCCGTATGTCGTGGGCGACGAAATCGGACAGTCGGTACCCTCGACTAATGCCGACCCTGCGACTAGCCCTGGCTCAAGCCAATGCAACGGTTGGTGACCTTTCCGCAAATGCCGCTCAAATCCTAGATTTCGCCTCCCAAGCACAACAAGCTGGCGCCCATCTCTTGGCCTTCCCAGAAATGTTTCTCACTGGGTATCCCGTCGAAGATCTCGCACTTCGTCCGTCTTTCCAAAATGCTTCAATCGCCGCGATCGACCGCCTTGCCGGTGACCTCCTCGGCAACGGACTCGGCGAGCTTGTCACTGTTGTGGGCTATCTGGATTGCATCGAAATAGGACCTTCACATTTACACGCCTCGTCTCCCGTGAACGCCGTGGCTGTTTTACATCAAGGCCGCACCATCGCGCGTTACGTAAAACATCACTTGCCTAACTACGGCGTTTTCGACGAAGCCCGCTATTTCGTTTCTGGTGACTTTGCTACCCATCTACGCATTGATGGCACCACAATTACGTTGGCGATTTGTGAAGACATCTGGCAAAGCGGTGGGCCTGTGCAATGGGCGCAAGAGGCAGGAAGTTCACTTCTCCTTGTCATGAACGCTTCGCCATACGAACGCAACAAAAATGACATTAGAAAGAATCTTTGTCGAGATCGCGCCAAAGAAATTGGCTGCACAGTGGCATACGTCAACCTTGTTGGTGGCCAAGATGAACTAGTTTTCGATGGCGACTCCATGGTGGTGAACCCAAAAGGCGAAGTCATCGCTCGCGGTTCACAGTTCAAGGAAGAACTCTTGCTCGTTGATCTTGATCTGCCCGAGACCCCAGTACCAGAAGATGCGGCACAACTTTCTGTACTTCTCAGCCCTGAGCCGCCATCACTCCTGGGAGAAATTACTGATCGACTTCCTCAGCTAGAAGAGATCTACAGCGCCTTGGTCTTAGGTCTTGGCGATTATGTGAACAAAAATAATTTCGCAAGTGTGCTGCTGGGGCTTAGCGGCGGCATTGACTCTGCTCTTGTCGCAGCAATCGCATGCGATGCGCTTGGCGCCGATCGCGTCTTTGGCGTCTCAATGCCTAGCGTCTATTCATCTGATCACTCCAAGGATGACGCTGCGGATCTGGCTCAGCGCACTGGCTTGCACCTGCGCACGATTTCAATCGCCCCCATGGTCAATGCCTTCATGGAATCCATGCACCTCACTGGACTCGCAGAAGAAAACCTTCAGGCTCGAGTCCGCGGCACCACCTTGATGGGTATCTCCAATCAAGAAGGTCACCTTGTCCTGACAACTGGCAACAAGAGCGAGCTCTCGGTTGGCTATTCAACGTTGTACGGCGACAGCGTTGGCGGATTCGCCCCACTCAAAGACGTTCCCAAAATGTTGGTCTGGGATCTTTCTCGCTGGCGCAATGACCATGCGCTCGCTTCGGGCAAAACAGCGCCAATTCCACCGAGCAGCATCGAGAAGCCACCGAGTGCTGAACTGCGACCTGACCAAATGGATTCAGATTCCCTACCCGACTATCCAGTGCTAGACGCACTTCTTGACGGATATGTTGGCTCCAACCATGGTGCAGAAAAACTCATTTCTACTGGCTTTGACCCGGCAATGGTTGCTCGAATTACTCGATTGACCGATGGAGCTGAATACAAGCGTCGTCAGTCGGCTCCTGGCACCAAGATCTCTTTGCGTGCCTTTGGCCGAGACCGTCGCCTGCCAATTACTAATGCCTGGCGCG
The DNA here is from genome assembly GCA_044240165.1 of Candidatus Nanopelagicales bacterium. Classification (GTDB taxonomy): domain Bacteria; phylum Actinomycetota; class Actinomycetes; order S36-B12; family S36-B12; genus UBA11398. The sequence goes on along the minus strand of JBIIAA010000054.1, from coordinate 4,871 downwards.
AAGGCGACCTTTAAATCTTTCTGTTTTCGTCCGCCTCATATTCCCGCGCTGCTTCCTGCGCGTAGCCAGAACTTTCTTTCTTGATCAACGCGTCGATGGCAGCGACCAGGATTGCCAGAAAGGCCCACCTGCGTGGGCGGCCCTCCCCTGATGGCATCCAGGATTCCATTGCGCACTCTCGATTGTTCTGAAGTCTTGAGGGCACGGGATGGTCTCAAGGCCACTTCTATGCCATCATTTAGCTGTCCGGGGACTGCGACCGCAGCCTCGAGATAGGAGATCCTGATGGAAGCTTCACAAAACACCCTGTATGGCTGCATCGGCAATAGGCGATTCACTATGCGCGACCTGCAACTTGCAACCGACCGTCATGAGCGGTGGGCCATGATTACCGCCTACGACGCATTGACCGCCGGAATCTTTGAATCCGCAGGCGTTCCTGCGCTATTAGTTGGTGACTCGGCCGCCTCGGTGATTTTTGGACACAGCACCACGCTTCCAGTCACAGTGGATGAATTGATTTCGCTTGTCCAAGGTGTAGTTCGCGGCACCAAGCAGGCGCTCGTCATTGCTGACATGCCATTTGGTTCCTACCAAGCTTCTCCAGCACAAGCTCTTGAAACTGCTGCTCGCTTCATGAAAGAAGGCGGCGCACATGCGGTAAAACTCGAAGGTGGTGCTTCGGTGCTGCCTCAGATCGAGTTACTCGCAAACTCAGGAATTCCAGTTATTGGCCACTTAGGTTTGACTCCGCAGTCGGTTAACTTATTTGGCGGTTACCGAGTGCAAGGTCGCGGCGAACAAGGTGAACTCCTGACTCGCGATGCAAAAGCCATGCAGTCCGCTGGTGCTTGCGGTCTCGTCCTAGAAGTAGTTCCAAGTGCACTGGCTGCCAAGGTCAGCGAAATCCTGACCATTCCCACAATCGGGATTGGAGCGGGACCAGACACCGATGCTCAAGTGATCGTTTGGCAGGACCTTCTTGGCGTCACAGGTGACCCAGCGCCAAAATTTGTTCGCCGTTATGCGGACCTTAGATCGGTCATGACCGATGCTGTCCGAGCTTGGACCGACGACGTTTCAAGCGGCGCATACCCCACTCAAGAGCAGAGCTACGAATAATTTCCTGCTAAATATCGGTCACTCGGATTCCTGAGTGCGCTTTATAGCGACGATTTATAGAAATTAAATTCGCGGTGAAGGTTTCTATTTGTCCGCAATTTCGAAGTCGACCGGCGAAGACTCCGCGGATGCCGGGAATTCGTGAAGCAAGAGCTTGAACCGTGTCTGTTGCGTTGCGATCATCCCCAACAACCAATACATCGGTCTCAATACTCGCAACATTTTCATCAAGCAGAAGCACAGCAGAAATATGGTGGAACGCACCGACAACATGACTTTCTTGCAGAATAAAAGCAGCCTGTTCTGCCGCAGATCCTTCTTCAACTGGTAATCCGTAAGCGCCTTGCTTATCAAATCCAAGAGGATTTACGCAGTCAACGACGATTTTTCCTACCAATTGCGCTGTTAAGCCCTGTAAAAGTGCTGCATGGCCCTCCCAGGGCACTGCAACAATGACAACATCGGTATTAATTGCGCAATTTTCGTTTGTTGCGCCGATAACACCGAATCCGATCTCATCTGCAATTCCTTGCGCACGCATTGCGTCACGTGAACCGATTACTACTTTTAGACCTGACATTGCGAGTCTGCGCGCCAATCCGCGACCTTGTTCGCCAGTGCCGCCGAGTACGCCAATAACAAGATTTGAAACGTCTGGAAGTACTCGTGCATCGGGTTGTGTCGTTGCAGATTCGGTTGTCATAGCAATGAATCATGCCAGATGGAAAAAATAATTCCGACACGAATGACATTCTCGATGTGTATGTGCTAGCGAAATGTGCAATGCTCTGCCAAAGTTTTCATTGAAGAACTTTGCTAGGGATGCAAAGTTCGATTATTCGGGAGGCACCAGTGGCAGTCGCAAAGAAAGCAGCTAAGAAGGCTCCGGCCCGCAAAGCTGTAGCAAAGAAGACAGTCAAGAAGGCTGTTCGCAAGACCGCAGCAAAGCGCGTCGTCAAGAAGGCAACCGCAAAGAAGGCAGTCCGCAAGCCTGCAGCAAAGCGCGTAGCCAAGAAGGTTGTTCGCAAGACTGCTGCAAAGCGCGTAGTCAAGAAGGCAACCGCAAAGAAGGCAGTCCGCAAGACTGCTGCAAAGCGCGTAGTCAAGAAGGCAGTTCGCAAGACTGCTGCAAAGCGCGTAGTCAAGAAGGCAGTTCGCAAGACTGCTGCAAAGCGCACCGTCAAGAAGGCAACCGCAAAGAAGGCAGTCCGCAAGACTGCTGCAAAGCGCGTAGCCAAGAAGACGACCGCAAAGAAGGCAGTCCGCAAGACTGCTGCAAAGCGCGTAGCCAAGAAGACGACCGCAAAGAAGGCAGTCCGCAAGACTGCTGCAAAGCGCACCGTCAAGAAGGCAGTCCGCAAGACTGCTGCAAAGCGCACCGCAAAGTAGTAACCCACGCACTAGTCAACAAGGCCCGCACCTCACGGTGCGGGCCTTGTTGTTTGTTTACGTAAAAAGCGGAGATCTAGTCGTCATCTCCGTCAAAGGCTTCATTTCGGTCGTGCGCTGTCTTGAGAGCCGCATCCGCCTCGGCCTCAGTTTGATACGGACCCATGCGCTCAGAATTGGGACAACCCAACTCTGGCTCCACCAGCTGATGCTCCAAGCAGTAGTACCAAGCCATGACTTTTCCTCTCGTTGACTGGAAAGAACCTAGACTGTTCACTATGTCGAGTTCTACTCAGTCCACTGCCCTTGTTCCCGGTCGGGTTAGCCCAATGAGAAGTGTGCCTGCTTCCATCGCTCGACCCGAGTACGTTGGCAAGCCCGGACCGCAGCCATTTACCGGGTCTGAAGTCAAAGATGCAGACACGATCGAACGTATGCGGCGGGCCTGCAAACTTGCATCCCAGACCCTCGAAGAGGTCGGGCGACATGTGCGTCCTGGAATCACCACTGAACAACTCGACGTGATCGCGCACGAATTCATCTGCGACCACGGCGCCTACCCCTCCCCCCTTGACTACCGAGGATTTCCAAAAGCGATCTGCACTTCTGTCAACGAAGTGATCTGCCACGGGATTCCTGACACCACAGTTCTTGCCGAAGGCGATATTTGCAATATCGATGTCACGGTTTTCATCGAAGGCGTGCACGGCGACTGCAACGCCACTTTCCCTGCCGGCGAGGTTGACGAAGAAGTCTCACTGCTCATCGAACGAACCTATGAAGCCTTGAACCGCGGCATTAAGGCTGTGGCGCCGGGACGCCCGATAAACGTGATCGGACGCGTAATTGAGAGTTACGCCAAACGATTCAACTACGGAGTCATTCGCGACTTTACCGGCCATGGCATTGGCACAACATTTCACTCCGGACTCATTATTCCCCATTACGACGACCCCGCAGCTGACACAATCATGCAGCCGGGCATGACATTCACTATTGAACCGATGATCAGCCTTGGCACTCATGACTATGCAATGTGGAACGACGGATGGACCGTTGTGACAGCAGACCGTCAATACACGGCTCAGTTTGAACACACAGTGCTCGTCACAAACGATGGAGTTGAGGTGCTGACAGCGTGAACATCTGGCCTGCTGACGTGAAGACTCTTGCCATCGATATTGGTGGCACAGGCTTTAAAGCTGCTGTGCTAGATCCACTCGGAGTGCTTCTGGCTGATCAGGTTCGCATTGACACTCCTTACCCTTGTGCGCCAGAAACTTTCGTGGCAACTTTGAAGGAATTAGTTCGAGTGCTTCCTGACGCTCATCGCGTGACTGTCGGATTTCCTAGTTTGATTCGCAATGGCATCGTTTGTGGAATTCCCGGATCTCTCTCCCGTCGCGTCTTAAATGGTGAGCGCGACCCAGAACTCATTAGCGCGTGGTTGGGGTTTGATATTCGCACTGAGCTCACGAATGCTTTTGAACTTCCTACCGTCGTTGAAAACGATGCGGATGTTCAAGGCTGTGCCGTTGTAACGGGCCAAGGCATGGAATTTGTGGTCACATTAGGCACTGGCGTGGGGACCGCACTTTTCCTTGATGGGCGACTCGTTCCACACTTGGAACTTTCACATGGTCCCTACGACGCAACAATGACCCACGACGTCGCGCTGGGCGATGGGGAACTGAAGCGCATCGGTGAAGCCGCTTGGAAAGAACGGGTTGCCAAGGGCCTGGAGCATTTCGAGGCAATCGTCAATTGGAATCACCTCTATGTGGGGGGTGGGAACGCACGATTACTTAACCAAGACGACCTCGGGCAGGGTGTGACTTTGGTTTCCAATGCGAACGGACTCCTAGGCGGGGTCCGAATTTGGGATCTTCTGCACTAAGAAGTTTCGATTTCAACTAATTTGGCGTAGCCTGCACCTATGACGAACTGGTTAACCCACGAGCAACAGGAGATCTGGCGATCATGGTTAAGCGCTACGTCCCTGCTCCCCGACCAACTAGGTAGGGACCTGCAACAAGACTCCGGTCTAACCAACGCTGACTATGAAATTCTCGTCAAACTGTCCGAGGCAGCGGACCAGAAAATTCGCATGAGCGACCTAGCTGAGCGCACACTTTCTTCTAGAAGTCGGTTGTCGCATCAGATTGATCGGATGGAAAAATCTGGGTTTGTCATCCGCGAAGAGTGCCCAGATGATCGACGTGGGTCTTTTGCGGTGCTAACCGATACGGGCCAAAAACTCTTGGTGAGTGCTGCTCCAGCCCACGTTGAGAGTGTCCGACGTCACCTTGTGGACATACTCACGCCTGAAGAGTTCGAAAGCTTAGGAAAAGCATGCACGA
>JBIIAA010000053.1:0-13334 GCA_044240165.1 Candidatus Nanopelagicales bacterium | reverse complement strand
CAACTTTCAAGCGTTGAACTTCACGAGTCAGAGATTGCTCACGAGCTCCGACCTTCTTGGCCATCTCTGCAAAAGAGTCAGCCAACTCGTACATCTCATCGGGGAATCGGGTCCTAACAATTCCGCGTACATCAAGGTCGTATTCGCCATCCGCAATGCGTTTCGTCGCAGCAGTCAGTCGCTTGAGGGGACGCACGAGAGATGTCGAGACAAATAGCACCAAGCCAAGGAGTACTAGATACGTCACGATCAAGACGGGGTAAAGGCTGCGTACTACATCTTGGCGAACCTCATCGACATACGTCAGCGGATAGTCGACTCCGAATCCACCAACTGCCTTACCACTCGCATCCAAAATAGGTACGTACTGCGAAATCCAAGAGCCATAGCCATCGGTGTATGCGGGTTGCTCCGTGGGATTCACTAGTCCCGAATTCATCAACGTATTCGTTTCCGCAGAACTTGTTTCACCGATCGGCACCTTGAAGGTGTACCCAATTTGCGGTTTGAGGTAGTAGCCCGAAGATGCAGCGGCATATAGCTTTCCATCGGCCGGATCCTTGAAGTACGTGTAGGTAAGCGCTTGGCCCGTAATGGTGTTGATATTGACCAAAGACTTGGCTTGGTCCTTATATAACTGACTTGTTGGATACCCAAGACCAAATGGGTTTGACTTATCTACGACTGGCTTGACGGTTTTGATGAGTTCAAGAAACTGATCAGCATCAATTGTGGATGAGCCGCCCACCGCGATAGAGCGCAACTCATCGACCAAACGTTTCTGGGCGTTATTGGTACTGAACTGCACGACGTAAATGGCGATGAAAACAAACACAATGGTGAAAACTCCGGCAAAGGCTGCCAGTAGCTTCCATCGCATCGCCACCCGCAGGATGTGTCGAAGTGGTGCCTCGTGTTTTGCCTGAGGAGTTTTTTCATCTACAGCGGGCTGACTCTTCTTACTCATACGTGTCATCTCCAAGAATTATGCTTCGATTCTGCTTCCTGCGGCGTAAACGCCAATTCAAAAGACTGTCTTCCCAACCCTTGCGAACCTTCACAGATAACGGGATTGCACCCGCTGAGACCATCACGGCAGCGATCGGAACTATCCACAGTCGATCTGTGAAGATTCCAATTGCGGCTATCGGTCCAGCGATGATCAGCCCTATCGAAACCGGTACAAGATCTACCAGGAACGAAACTCTGGTGCGGCGTTCGTCAGGTACGAGCGCTAACGCAGATCGTCGGGCATTTTCATCAATACTCCAACGCGGAATAAACCACGCAGCGAGACCAAACCCGAGCCAAATAAGTGATCCAGTTGCGATGCCAACTGCTACCAGAATTCCGCCAGCGGCCGTAGCGATCGGCAAAACCATCAAGACACCAGGGATGCCGAGCCGCTCAAGAAGCCGTTCAGCTGCGAAAATCTGAATAAGCAAACATACGATGAGTGACGCCAACATTACGAAGCCGAAGTACATCTGCAATTTGCTCGCATCAGAACCGATGATTTCATCTTCACCGGACATGAAGCCAATGAAGAGCGTCATCCCACCGATGAACGTGATGATCGATGCGAAGAAGAATGATCGCCACACAGGAACACCATTGATGAAGTCGCGGGCACTGCCCAGTGACTCTTTCAAACTTTCGGAACGGGTCAAACCCGATGCAGCAAAGGTGCCTTTCAGGTGCCTTGGAAGCCATATCCCAACTGCCAAACACACGAGAGGATCAATGACCAAAAGAGTCGTGAGTGGCATATCAATAGCATCAAGAAGAAGCGGACTCGTTGCCGCGATCAATAAGCCAAGGACTTGACCTGCATACGTCCAAGCCACGATCCAACCGAATATCTTTCTGCCTTCAGCCACGTTGAATTCATCGCCAGCCAAACTCCAGATAAGCAGCGGAACCAAGAAGTTCAGTTGATCACCAAGTAAATAAATCACCGCTATGGCAATGATCGGGCCAATTGAAGCTCCAAGCGCTATGAGCGCAAGAATAAAAACCGCCGCATAGGACAAGCCAGCGATTCTTAGAACTTTCAGTCGTGCGGACTGATCAACGAATTTAAATTGCATCAATGCCAGCAGGAGCAAACCAATGCCACCGAGGGGATACACGATCAGCAGCGCCTTGGGGCCACCCAACGAAATGATTTGGGTAGCTGCCACGGTTTCAGTCAGGAAACCCGCGATTGACACCAGCAACAAGACCAGCGCCATGGGTAGCGCCCTGCGTTTGAGTGACTCGCCACCCATATCAGCACGAAATTCGCCATGCTCGCGTCGAGTTACAACTGCGTCGGGGATGGATGCCTGCTCACCGCGTGCTTGCACTTCAGACTTGCGAGTTGCAAGGAAATCCCAGGCATCGTCAGAACTCTTTGGCGCTGGGGTAACAGCGGGTGGCGGCGTAATCGTGGGTGCGGATTCCGCCGGGATAGTCGCTTCCCGCTCTGCACTTACCGGCTTCTCTGTCCGCTTGGGAAGAAAATCCCAAACGTCATCCGCCCCTTCGTCTTGTGTCATTCCTGATTACTGAGTAACCCGTTGCGCAATCGTCCTGATCTGCTCTGACCAGTCGTGATCTGGACTCGTGAGTGAGAACAGGCCAGCAGATGCGTTCTGCACCACTTCTTCAGCAAGTGGCAAAATCGCAGCGGTCTCGGAAGCGTATGCAGCGGTCATCTGTTCGCGAAGGTCTGCAGTATCAACACCACGAGGAACCTTGTTCACAACCAAGAAGAGTGCCGGCACACCGAGCTTGCGGGCGATATCTACTGTTACGGCAGTGCCTTGGAAATCCTGACGGTCTGGTCGAAGAATCAACAGCAGGATGTCACTGATCGTGATTGAAAGGAGCGTCTCTTCGTTCAAACCTGGGTGAGTGTCAATCAAGAGGTAGTCCAACTCAAGATCTTTTGCGAGATCACGGAAACCATCGTTAAGCGTGCCTACGTCGTAACCTTCGCGCAAGACTCGCGCAATGTCGCCGGCCTTCATACTGGAAGGCACGAGGAACAGGGCGCCACCTGGTGCAACTGTGGCACTTGCGGCAATCACTGAGGTCACATCGTGTGCGGCATCTTTAATCGCAATCTTGCCCCACAGGTAATCATTGAGGGTGTTATCGAGATCATCGGCAAAACCGAAAAGCACATGGATACCTGGGCTCTGAATATCGGTATCGATTACACCAACCCGGTGCCCCATAGCGGCTAGTTGACCAGCCACATTTGAAGTGGTGTTGCTCTTGCCGGTACCACCACGAAATGAGTGAATGGAAATAACGGTGGTCATGAAGAACTCCCTCAAATCAAACGGTCAGCCTAAGGTTGCTAAGCGTAGGGGGTGAACCCCCTACGAGTGACCAAAACCACGGTAAGTGCTAATCCAATGCGGCAAAAAGTTGAGCCCGACGTGCTGCGCGGCGCCGTTGCACCATTCCTCGGCCACCAACCTCTTTGGCTTGGCCGACTATCCCGTTCATAAGCGATTCGACTTCTACATTCGCGTAGACGAATGCTTCGGTATCCACAGCAGGATCAGCCAGCCATTGGGTGACAAGAATGTCACCGGCATGGGTTTCATTGGCCGGACGGAATTCCGGAATAAAGGTTCCAAAACCTAAACCAAGCTCGGTGAGGCCAGCTCCGACAAGTGCCAGCGCGGGTTGATTCGCGGGAAGCCGAACTTGTACGTATTCAGCCCCCGATCGACGCATCTGATCCATTGCCGAATCAACGGCTTCGACGAGATCCTCGCCGGCTACCGTCACGTCCACAATTCCCGATCGATTGCTCGCATCAAAGCGAGTTGCCAGCTGAGAATCTTTTGGAACGACTGACATCCGTTCGACATCTGCGAACGTTCGCGGCCAACTCGAAAGTTCAAGGATCGATTGAACAAAGGGTAGGTATGGCGCTGGGATTGAGATGCTCGCTGCCGTCAATGGTTGCAATGCGGTGAAAGCAACGGATAGCGAAGTGCGACCAGTGAGCATGCCTTGGGTGATCCCAACTTGCATAAGTGGTTGCGAATAATGCAAATACGCGCCAACCATGGTTGCCCCTTCGGTCAACGCGATGTGTTGAGTAGCCGAATGGGTGAGCACGGGTTCGCGAAGTCGGCCGGCAATACCCGCAGCTATTAAGCGTGCCAATAAGCGATCGCCAACTTGTTGGGCTAAGCCACGCTTGCGAAAAGCGGGATCAGTAACTGTTGCACCGGTTTCTACAACGCTCGGCGACAGGAATAACGCTCCCCAATGAGCGGCGACGCGACCATCTTCAGTGACTGCGACTTCTCCGATGCGCTCACCGGAAGAAATCATTGCTGCAACACGATCTGGGTAGTAGAAATCACCATTTGGATACGACCATCCGTAGCAACGGTAGATCGTGCGCGTGAGTTCAACTGCATCTTCTGGCACAAGAGCCCGGAAGGTCACGGGTTCACTCGTCAATTCAACATTGGCATCAGGATTTTCGATGCCATTAAGATCCAGAATCTGGTGGTAAGACGGCAACGCGAAACGCACCTGCGTGACATTGCCATCACCGCTTGCACTCGCACTAATGCTTGTCACTACCCCGTGATCAAGCAGCGGAAGCACTGAGTCGGGTGGTCCCACGATTGGTAGTCCTCGGTCGTGTAACGAAAGCATGAGTTCACTGCCCTCATTGATCACGTTGATGACCAATTCAGTGCTTTCTTCGCCACCGCTTAACCGGGCCGTTGCATCAGTCGCAAGGAGCGTCATCACTAAGCCAGCGCCCTCACCAGGTACGCCAAGGGCCGTAACTGCGGTTCTCGCTGCAGCGCTGAGCACTGCAATACCCGCTGTGTTGGCCTCGGCTGTCAATGAAAACATGTGCACACCTTAGGCCCACCCCTTTAGTGGATGTGGCCGATCGGGATACCCACACGTAAGGCCCACATCGCCACCGCCGCTGCCGCAGCAACATTGAGTGAGTCGACTCCCCCAGCCATTGGAATGCGCACCGTGAGATCACAATCAGCCACGGTGAGGTCGGACAGCCCCCCGCCTTCGGCTCCCAAGACAATCGCCAAGCGCTCAGGTGGATCGCTGGCTAATTCATCAAGGGAAATTGAATCCTCAGCCAAGGCAAATGCGGCCACGCTGAAACCAGAATCCTTCAAGATCTCCCGATCTCTCTTCCAATCAACGCGAGTCCAAGGCACTTGAAACACCGTGCCCATGCTTACCCGAATCGAGCGTCGATACAGCGGATCTGCGCATTGCTCAGTAATCAGAACAGCATCCGCACCAATACCCGCGACTGACCGAAAAATTGCGCCAACATTGGTGTGGTCAATCACGCCGTCAAGAATGACGATTCGTCGAGGATCTGTCCGTATGAGTTCAGCCAGTGCTGGCAAAGCCGGGCGTTGCATCGAAGCAAGCGCACCGCGATGAACATGGAAGCCGGCGATTTTTTCAAGTTCGGACTCTTCAGCAATAAAGACTGGCGTATCTGGGAAACGACTTGCAACTTCTTCAATGAGTTCACTCATTCGCGGCAGCCAGCGATCAGACATCAGCAACGACCGAGGTTGATGCCCTGCCCTCAGAGCACGCAAAATAACTTTGGCACTCTCGGCTATGTATAAACCATGCTCTGCTTCAAAACTTGTGCGTAAGGCAACATCGGTCAGGTCAATGTAATCACCAAGTCGTGCATCGCTTTTCGCATCAACATGTTCGATAGGCATCAATTCACCTTTCCCTTAAACGTAAGAAGGGGAAGGACAATGTCCTTCCCCTTCTTACATAATCTGGCTTACGTTATTGAGTTTCCTAGTTACGCGTTGTACCCGCGGAAATCGAACTCTTCCAGAGGCACGGCAGCGCCTGAATTCGTTGCAAAGCCGGTGTAATCAAGTTCGTCGTAATTGGCGAACGTTGCGTACATCGCATTCTTTGCTTCTTCAGTTGGCTCAACCCGAATGTTGCGGTACTGCGGCATGCCGGTACCTGCTGGGATGAGCTTGCCGAGGATGACGTTTTCCTTGAGCCCGAGCAGTGGATCGCTCTTGCCATGGATAGCAGCATCGGTGAGCACGCGAGTGGTCTCCTGGAAGGAAGCGGCCGACAACCAAGATTCAGTTGCAAGCGATGCCTTCGTGATACCCATGAGTTCTGGACGGCCAGCTGCTGGAGTTCCACCTTCGGAAACCACGCGACGGTTAGTCGTTTCGAACTTATTGCGCTCGATCACATCACCAGTGAGGAAGCCTGAGTCACCATCATCAATGATCGTGACGCGCTTGAGCATCTGACGAACGATGACCTCAATGTGCTTGTCATGAATCGATACACCCTGCGAGCGGTAGACCTCTTGCACCTGATCAACCAGGTACAACTGGACTGCGCGCTGACCAAGAATGCGAAGCACCTGCTTTGGATCAACTGCACCAACGGTGAGCTGATGACCAACCTGCACATGCTGACCGTCTTCAACGAGCAAGCGGGTGCGCTTTGATACTGGCTGCGCGATTTCTTCGCTGCCATCGTCTGGAACAACCACAAGCTTGCGAGTCTTGTCAGTGTCATCGACGCGAACGCGGCCGGTGACCTCACTGATCGGGGCAACACCCTTAGGGGTACGAGCCTCGAAGAGTTCAACAATACGTGGAAGACCGTGCGTGATGTCCTCGCCTGCCACACCGCCGGTGTGGAAGGTACGCATGGTGAGCTGAGTTCCAGGTTCGCCAATTGACTGGGCTGCAACGATGCCGATGGCCTCGCCGACGTCAACCAACTTGCCGGTTGCCATTGACTTGCCGTAGCACATCGCACACGTGCCGACCTTGCTCTCACAGGTAAGCACTGAGCGGGTGCGAACTTCAGTTGCACCAAGGCTTACGAGTTCTTCAAGACGAACAGTGGTGAGTTCTTCACCTGACAGTGCAATGACAGTGCCGTTGACCTCAACATCGCGGCCAAGCACACGTGTGCTGACTGCGGTGTCGATGTTGTCGAGCTGCACCACAACGCCGCCACGCAATTCACCAATTTGAATTGCAGTGCTGCGCTCGGTGAAGCAATCAACTTCGCGGACGATGACATCCTGTGACACGTCGACGAGGCGACGAGTCAAGTAGCCGGAGTCAGCGGTACGCAGAGCGGTATCTGCAAGACCCTTACGAGCACCGTGCGTTGAGATGAAGTATTCCAGAACCGACAAGCCTTCACGGAAGTTCGACTTGATCGGACGCGGAATAATCTCGCCCTTTGGGTTAGCTACCAGACCACGCATACCTGCGATCTGACGAACCTGCATGAAGTTACCTCGAGCACCGGAGTCAACCATCATGTGGACTGGGTTGTTGCGAGGGAAGTTTGCCTGCATCGCCTGAGCAACTTCGTCAGTTGCGCGAGTCCAGATCTCAATGAGTTCTTGACGACGCTCTGAGTCAGTGATCAAACCACGCTCGTACTGCTGCTGCACCTTGTCGGCGAAGCCTTCAGCAACTGCAAGCAACGCTGCCTTGCCCGGAGGAGTGACAACATCGGAAATCGAAATTGTTACACCGGAACGAGTAGCCCAGTAGAAGCCAAGTGCCTTGAGCTTGTCGAGAGTCTCTGCAACGTCAACCTTTGCGTAACGCTCAGCAAGGTTGTTCACTACAGCACCCAACATGCGCTTATCAATTTGTGCATTGACGAATGGGAAATCCGCAGGCAATGCCTCATTGAAGATCGCGCGACCAAGGGTGGTCTTCAGGATGAACGGATCTCCTGGTGTCCAGCCCTCTGGAGCTTCGAAATCTTCTGGTGGAAGACCCTCACTCAAGCGGATCAAGATATCGGACTGACGTGAAAGTACCTTCGCGTCAAAGGCCATGTAAGCCTCGGCGATTGAGGAGAAGGCGCGGCCTTCACCTTCAGCACCTGGCTCGTTCATCGTCAAGGAGTAGATACCAAGAACCATGTCCTGCGTTGGCGTGGTGATTGCACGACCGTTTGCTGGCGACAAAATGTTGTTGCTCGACAGCATGAGGATGCGTGCTTCAGCCTGTGCTTCAGCGCTCAATGGAAGGTGGACGGCCATCTGGTCACCGTCGAAGTCTGCGTTGAACGCAGTACATACGAGTGGGTGGATCTGAATGGCCTTGCCTTCAATGAGTTGTGGTTCGAAAGCCTGGATACCCAAACGGTGCAGGGTTGGTGCACGGTTAAGCAGCACTGGATGCTCTGTGATGACCTCTTCAAGTACGTCCCACACAACTGAACGTGAACGTTCAACCATGCGCTTTGCACTCTTGATGTTCTGAGCGTGGTTGAGATCAACCAAGCGCTTCATCACGAAAGGCTTGAAGAGTTCAAGTGCCATCTGCTTTGGCAGACCACACTGATGCAACTTCAGCTGAGGACCAACAACGATGACCGAACGGCCTGAGTAGTCAACGCGCTTTCCGAGCAGGTTCTGACGGAAACGACCCTGCTTGCCCTTGAGCATGTCAGATAGTGACTTGAGTGCACGGTTACCTGGACCGGTAACTGGGCGGCCACGACGACCGTTGTCGAACAACGCGTCAACAGCTTCTTGAAGCATTCGCTTTTCGTTGTTCACGATGATCTCAGGAGCCCCAAGATCAAGCAGACGCTTCAAGCGGTTGTTGCGGTTGATCACACGACGGTAAAGGTCGTTGAGATCGGAAGTCGCGAAACGTCCACCATCGAGTTGAACCATCGGACGCAAGTCAGGTGGAATAACTGGAACAGCGTCAAGCACCATTCCCGTTGGGGAGTTCGTGGTGGTCAAGAAAGCATTAACGACCTTGAGGCGCTTCAACGCACGAGTCTTCTTTTGACCCTTGCCGTTGATGATGATGTCGCGAAGGATCGTGTTCTCAGCTTCGAGATCGAATGACTGCAAACGCTTTTGAATCGCGGATGCGCCCATGCTGCCGTCAAACCAGCGACCGTAACGGTCACGCATTTCACGGAACAACATTTCGTCACCTTCAAGGTCTTGGACCTTAAGAGTGCGGAAGCGATCGAATACGCGATCTAGGCGTTCTAGTTCGGTGTCGGCGCGACGACGAACTGCTGCCATTTCACGTTCACCGGACTCGCGAACCTTGCGGCGCACGTCAGCCTTGGCACCTTCGGCTTCGAGTTCAGCAAGATCTGCCTCGAGCTTCTTGGCGCGAGCATCAATGTCTGAATCGCGACGGTTAGCAATCTGCTTCTTCTCTACACCGAGCTGGTTTTCCAATGAAGGCAATGCTTCATGGCGACCTTCAACATCTACCCACGTGATCATGTAGGCAGCGAAGTAGATGACCTTCTCGAGATCCTTAGGTGCAAGATCAAGGAGGTAACCAAGACGACTTGGCACACCCTTGAAGTACCAGATGTGGGTAACAGGAGCAGCAAGCTCGATGTGACCCATGCGCTCACGGCGAACCTTGGCGCGAGTTACCTCAACACCACAGCGCTCACAGATGATGCCCTTGAATCGCACGCGCTTGTACTTGCCGCAGTAGCACTCCCAATCGCGAGTAGGTCCGAAGATCTTCTCGCAGAACAAGCCGTCTTTCTCTGGCTTGAGAGTGCGGTAGTTAATTGTTTCTGGCTTCTTTACTTCACCGTATGACCACGTGCGGATGTCATCCGCTGTTGCGAGGCCGATGCGTAATTCGTCGAAGAAGTTAACGTCTAACACTGATGTGTCCTTCGTTCATTTGCAGGAAGTTGGCTAAGGATGGGCTTTAGGTTTCTAAAGCTCGTCGACACTGCTGCGCTCTGGGCGAGACAGGTCAATACCGAGTTCCTCGGCGGTGCGGAAGACATCTTCATCAGTGTCGCGAAGTTCAATGAGCTGACCATTGCTGGACAACACTTCAACGTTGAGACACAACGACTGCATTTCCTTGACGAGAACCTTGAACGATTCAGGAATACCTGGTTCAGGAACGTTCTCGCCCTTGACGATGGCTTCGTACACCTTCACGCGACCAAGCACGTCATCGGACTTAATGGTCAAGAGCTCTTGAAGTGCATAGGCAGCGCCGTATGCCTCAAGTGCCCAAACTTCCATTTCGCCGAAGCGCTGGCCACCGAACTGTGCTTTACCGCCCAATGGTTGCTGGGTGATCATCGAGTATGGACCAGTTGAACGTGCGTGGATCTTGTCGTCAACCAAGTGGAGAAGCTTCAAGATGTAGATGTAACCAACGGTTACACGGCCTGGGTAAGGCTCGCCACTACGTCCGTCATACAACTGCGCTTTGCCATCGGCACCAACGAGCGTGAAGCCATCGTCAGTAGGCAATGTTGATTCCAGAACCAATGCAAGTTCTTCTTCGCGAGCACCGTCGAACACTGGTGTTGCCACCTTGGTGCGTCGCTCAGCTGATTGCACGCCAACAGGGAGGTTCTTGGCGCGTGGGTCAGTTGGATCAACCTTCCAACCCGTTGCCGCAGCCCAACCCAAGTGAGTTTCAAGAATCTGGCCGACGTTCATACGTCCTGGAACACCAAGTGGGTTCAGGACGATGTCGACTGGAGTTCCGTCTTCAAGGAATGGCATGTCTTCGGCAGGAAGGATCTTTGAAATAACACCCTTGTTGCCGTGTCGACCAGCGAGCTTGTCACCTTCGGTGATCTTGCGCTTCTGGGCGATGTAGACACGAACCAAACGGTTCACGCCTGGTGGCAACTCGTCGCCTTCGTCGCGATCAAAGACGCGAACACCGATGACCTTGCCGGACTCACCGTGTGGAACCTTGAGCGAGGTATCGCGAACTTCACGAGCCTTCTCGCCGAAGATTGCACGAAGCAGACGCTCTTCAGGGGTGAGTTCAGTTTCGCCCTTTGGAGTGACCTTGCCAACGAGTACGTCGCCAGGAACAACATCTGCACCGATGCGAATGATGCCGCGATCATCAAGATCAGCGAGCACTTCTTCGGAAACGTTTGGAATATCGCGAGTGATTTCCTCTGGACCAAGCTTTGTATCGCGGGCATCAACTTCGTGTTCTTCAATGTGAATCGAAGAAAGCACGTCATCTTGCACGAGACGCTGGTTCAAAATGATCGCGTCCTCGTAGTTATGGCCTTCCCATGACATGAATGCCACGAGGAGGTTTTTACCGAGGGCCATTTCGCCAAGGTCCGTTGAAGGTCCGTCAGCCAAAATCTGGCCAACTTCAACACGATCGTTCTCGCTAACAACTGGGCGCTGGTTAAAGCAAGTGCCCTGGTTTGAACGATGGAACTTCTGCATGCTGTAAACCATGTATTCGCCGTTGTCCTGCATGACCGTTACTGCGTCAGCGGAAACTTCAGTGACTACACCAGCGAGCTTTGCGGTGACGATGTCTGCTGCGTCGTATGCCGCACGGAATTCCATGCCGGTTCCGACCAACGGTGCCTCTGCACGAAGCAATGGCACGGCCTGGCGCTGCATGTTGGAACCCATGAGCGCGCGGTTTGCATCGTCATGCTCAAGGAACGGAATCATTGCGGTTGCTACTGACCACAACTGACGTGGTGAAACGTCCATGTAGTCAACGTCGCCAGGAAGGATGTAATCAACTTCGCCACCCTTACGACGAACAAGCACGCGATCGTCAAGCATCTTGCCGTTGGCGTCGATCGTGGTGTTTGCCTGAGCAACCACATGCAGATCTTCTTCATCAGCTGTTAGGTAGTCGACCTCATCAAGAACGCGACCGTTAACAACCTTGCGGTAAGGAGTCTCGATGAAACCAAATGCGTTGACGCGGCCGTAGGTTGCAAGTGAACCGATCAGACCAATGTTTGGGCCTTCAGGGGTTTCAATTGGACACATGCGACCGTAGTGCGACGGGTGAACGTCGCGGACTTCGAAGCCTGCGCGCTCACGAGACAAACCACCCGGTCCAAGTGCTGAAAGACGACGCTTATGCGTCAAGCCAGCAAGTGGGTTGGTCTGGTCCATGAACTGCGACAACTGGGAAGTTCCGAAGAACTCCTTGATCGAGGCAACGACGGGGCGAATGTTGATCAGAGTCTGTGGCGTGATTGCTTCCACATCCTGCGTGGTCATGCGCTCGCGAACAACGCGCTCCATGCGGGAAAGTCCGGTGCGAATCTGATTCTGAATCAATTCACCAACGGTACGAAGACGACGGTTGCCGAAGTGATCAATGTCGTCAGTCTCAACGCGGATTGCGCCGCGAGGACCTTCGATTGATGCCTCACTTGCGTGCAAGCAGACCAAGTACTCAACGGTCTGCACGATGTCTTCGAGTGTCAAGACACTCTGAGTCAACGGCAGGTCAAGACCAAGCTTCTTGTTGATCTTGTAGCGACCAACCTTGGCTAGGTCATAACGCTTTGGGTTGAAGTAAAAGTTGTCGAGCAAGTTGCGAGCGTTATCAAGTGTTGGTGGTTCGCCAGGGCGCAGCTTGCGGTAGATGTCGAGAAGCGCATCTTCCTGAGTAGCGATGTGATCCTTTTCAAGGGTTGCCATGAAGGTTTCGTACTTACCGAAACGTTCCGCAATTTCCTCGGTGGTCATGCCAAGTGCCTTCAAAAGCACCGTTACTGGCTGCTTGCGCTTGCGGTCAACGCGAACTGCAACAAGATCTTTCTTGTCAATTTCAAACTCAAGCCATGCGCCCCGGCTTGGGATGATCTTGCAAGCAAAGACGTCTTTGTCAGTTGCCTTGTCGACTGAGCGGTCAAAGTAGACGCCAGGTGAGCGAACGATCTGCGACACCACAACACGCTCGGTGCCGTTGATGACGAAGGTGCCCTTATTGGTCATGAGTGGGAAGTCGCCCATGAACACGGTCTGGGACTTGATTTCGCCAGTCTCGTTGTTCATGAACTCTGCCGTCACGAACAACGGTGCTGAGTAGGTGAAGTCTTTATCCTTGCACTGCTCAACGGTGTACTTCGGAGGCTCAAAGCGGTGATCGCGGAACGACAGCGACATAGCGCCAGCGAAGTCCTCGATTGGGCTGATCTCTTCAAAGATCTCCGTGAGGCCTGAAGCCTGAGGGATCTCGTTATTGCCGTCTGAGATCGACTGGGCAACAACTGCCTTCCACTCTTCACGACCAAGAAGCCAGTCGAAGCTTGCGGTCTGCAGCTTCAAGAGGTCTGGCGCAGCGAGCGGCTCGCGAATCTTTGCGAACGATGCTCGGTGTAGATCAGGGGAGAGCGGCGTGACGTTTGACGTACGCGTGGGGGCCAAAGTAGTTCCTTCCACAGGGCGCTAATTTCAAGCTTGCGATACCTGAATCAATGCGGACAATCCGGACAGTCAAGAAGCGAACTTCTGAGTCATCCGGTTGTGT
>JBIIAA010000052.1:0-13568 GCA_044240165.1 Candidatus Nanopelagicales bacterium | reverse complement strand
CTCTCATCAACCCACAATTGCACGCTACCTTCACCGTAAGGACCTACTTCTCGCCACACGGTTACTGGGATTACTTCCCACCCTAAAAGTGCACTGAGCTCATAAGCCGCTACTTCACGACCAGCAAGGGATCCCTCTGCGAAATCCCAGAGCGGGCGTTCACCATGGACGGGCTTGTACACACATTTGATTTCTACGCCGTTGATCGATGTGACGGTGCTCAACAAAGTGGCGTTGGAAGAACCAGCCAGGCGACCCAGAACGACGAGTTCACCTTCTTTGAGTAGAGCCGTGATGTCCATTAGGACCGTCGCCGAAAACCGTTTGCTCGTGGGCAGATGTGACCGGTTGGGTCTAGGGGCTGGCCACAAAATGGGCATGCAGGTCGCCCAGAATTCACCAGTGTGCGTGCCCGCAAAATGAAACTCCTGGCTTGATCACTTGTTAGGCGCACTCGCAGGGTGTCAACTCCCTCTTCGTCATCCTCACCTAGATCCGGCATTGCTTCTTCAGCAACGGCGTAGGCCTCTACGACGACTTTCTCGGCATCATCGTCCCAGCCAAGCGCCAGCGTTCCAACGCGAAATTCTTCAAAGATTGGCAGCTCAAGTGGTTTTTCATCGACCTCACGAACAAACCCAGTGTTCGTGCCAGAGATAGCAGAAAGGATTTGTTCCACTCGGTCGGCTAAGGCGGCCACCTGTTGTTTTTCGATCACAACAGAAATGACGATATTTCCCGTTCGCGCTTGCAGGAAAAAAGTGCGTTCGCCGGGCATGCCAACGGTTCCGACCACGAATCTTTCTGGGTCAGGAAAATCAAAGACTTGGCGAGCCACGTCCTGAGCCTACCTAACGAGTTCTTTGGGAACGTGGCTAAGCCACATGGCCTGCGCCACCGCCAACAGCAGCATCGCCCTTGTGTGCTCGTTTTGATTTTTTACTTGGGATGAGCCTAGATAAATCACTACCCGTGTCATTGACATGAATGGCGAAAGGCCTACTCGGTGTGTATTGAATGACACTGACCGAACATGGATCAATTTGAACCCGCTGATAAAGGTCTAGATGAGTGCCCAGAGCATTGCTGACAATGGCCTTGATCACGTCGCCATGGCTGACCATCACATATAAACCGTCGGGACCAAACTGTTCATTCCAATGATGAACAGCCGTGATTGCTCGATGCGCCATCTCTCGAATGGACTCTCCATTTTCCCCGGGGAAAACCGCGGCGCTTGGATGATTCTGCACGATCTTCCAGAGGGGTTCTTTGGCCAATTCGCGCAGGGGACGCCCGGTCCAATCTCCGTATTTACATTCTCCAATTCGGGGATCCAGTGCAATATCGAAGTCTCGCTCACCAACAATTACTTCGGCGGTCTGGACCGTCCGTTCCAGGGGTGAGGACACCACGCCGTTGATTGGTAGACCCGCCAGCCGCAGGGCCACTGCAGCCGCTTGGGTTTCTCCAACATCATCAAGCGTGATGCCAGGGGTCCACCCGGCAAGTATTCCGTCGCGATTTGCAGCAGTTCGGCCATGGCGAACCAAAATAAGCGTGGTCATGCGCACAGTCTCGCAGTAATCCCCCACAATGGGACCGTGATCCGTGGGATGGGGCTGTACGGGCCCAACAGTGTCGAGGAATTCGACCACATGCACGACAAGAGCGCGGTCCAGCCGGTATCTGTGCCATCCGCGGTAGCCAGGCTTCGGGAGCGCTGTGCCGCACAGCCGGGCTCTTTCCTTTGGGTCGGCCTCTTGAATCCAGATAAAGAAGAACTTTTAGAAATTGCTGAGATATTCGACCTGGCTCCCCTTCAGGTCGAGGACGCGCTCAACACTGGGCAACGTGCGAAATTCGACTTCGATGATTCCGGTCACGGTCTGGCCGTCATGAAGGTACTCGATTACGTTGAAGATTCTTCGGATGTCAACACTGGGCAAATCTCGATTTTCATTGGCATGAATTTTGCGGTCACCGTGCGCCTTGGGTCTGGTGGCGATCTGGGCAGTTTGCGCAAGAGCCTGGAGGCGAATCCAGTTCTTCGCAGCCAGGGTTCCGTCGCGGTGCTCTACGCAGTGCTCGACAAGGTTGTCGATGAATATGTCGGAGTGTCCGAAGAAGTCAATATTGACGTTGAGGAACTTGAAACAGCAGTTTTTAATACTAAGACTCATCACGACAATGCAGACCGCATCTACCGCTTAAAGCGCGAAAACGTGGAAATAAGACGTGCCGTTGGGCCACTCGTGAATGTTGCGCATGATCTCGTTGAGCAACGCATCACCTGGCTACCAATGACCATGCAACCATATTTTCGCGATATTGGCGAACATCTTTTGCGTGTGCATGATGAGGTGGAAGGCACGGATACATTGCTACTCACCATGTTGATGGCAGCCACCTCGCTGCAAGACTTGCAACAAAATAAGGACATGCGCAAGATCAGTTCGTGGGTCGCTATTGCGGCTGTTCCCACGATGATCGCGGCTATCTACGGCATGAACTTTGACAATATGCCGGAGTTGCATTCACCCGTTGGCTACCCCGTGGTTCTTGGAGTTATGGCTATTGCCTGCGTCACACTTTACCGCGCCTTTAGGCGAAGTGGCTGGCTCTAGCTCACAAGCACACCCATAGCGAGTAATGCCATAACGCCAAAACCGAGGAAGATCCGGTACAGAACAAATGGCCGGTACGTCTTCGTAGTCACGTAGCGCAAGAGCCATGAGATCACAGCAATGCCGACAAAGAAGGCGATCACGGTTGCCAGCAAGGTTGGGCCCCAAGCTGTGTTTGTAGCTTTGCCAATCTTGGTCATTTCATAAAAACCAGACGCAAGTACTGCCGGAATTGCGAGCAAGAATGCGTAACGAGCTGCTGACTCGCGGGTATAGCCAAGAGCCAGACCTGTTGAAATCGTTGCGCCTGAACGCGATACACCCGGGATAAGCGCCAAAGCCTGGCCAAGACCGAAGAGCAAACCATCACGTTTATTGAGTTCGCTTAAGTCGTGTTGGCGCGAACCTAGAGCGTCTGCGAATCCCAGGATGATGCCGAAAATAACCAACATTGCAGCCACTAACCATAAGTTTCGAGCCGCAGTCTCAATCTGATTTGAAAACACCAATCCCAATATCGAAATAGGAATCGTGCCGATGATGATGTACCAGCCCATCCGGGCATCAATATGTGACCGCAGTGAGGAATCACGCAACGAAGCAAACCACGTCAAGATGATTCGCTTTATGTCATTTCTGAAATACACCAACACGGCTAGTTCGGTACCGATCTGGGTCACGGCCGAGAACGCCGCTCCAGGATCTTGCCAACCAAAAAGTTGAGACACGATTAATACGTGCGCAGTAGATGAGACAGGCAAGAATTCAGTAAGTCCTTGCACGATTCCTAAAACAATCGCTTCGAACCAGGTTATTACTTCGGTCATGAAGCACACCCTGACAGATCAAGGACTTCTGCCATCATTCGAACACTTGTGATCTTGTCTTGGATTGTCTCGCCCACCGCGGTGAAGGTGAGGTTCGTAACACCGGCCTGCGCGTAAGCCTGCAGTCGATCAGCGATGCGTTCAGGCGGGCCAATCAATGAAATCTGATCCAGCAGCTCGAACGGAAGTGCTGCTTGGGCACCTAAGTAATCCTTCGCGAGGTACTTGTCTTGTACTTCTTGGGCGGCCTGCTCATAGCCCATTCGTCGCACATTTTGGTTATAGAAGTTCATCTTTCGGCTACCCATGCCACCGATATATAGCGCCGATCCTGGTCGCAAGGAATCGGCGCAAGCTTCCAAGTCATCACCGAAAACCACTGATGTGGTTGCAATAACCTCAAAGTCCTGCATTGATTTTCCAGCCGACTCCCGTGATTGTCGAACAATTCCAAGGGTGTCGTCGGCATGGTCTGGAGAAAACTGAACGGACATCCAACCATCTGCAATCTCGCCTGCGAGAGCTAAAGATTTTGGGCCAATCGCAGCGAGATAGATGGGTATGTGCTCACGCACTGGGTGGATAGTCAAAGTTAAGGGTTTTCCTTGACTGTCTGGCAGTGGCAAAGTGAAACATTCGCCTTCGTATTGCAGCCGCTCACGAGCAAGGGCCATCCGAACGATCTCAACATATTCGCGAGTCCTCTGCATCGGATGGTCAAATCTGACCCCATGCCAGCCTTCGGAAACCTGCGGGCCTGATAACCCAAGTCCGAGCCGAAATCGGCCCCCCGACAACGTGTCTAAGGTTGCAGCGGTCATCGCTGTGTTCGCTGGAGTGCGCCCGGGCATTTGAAATACACCTGAACCGATGTCTATCCGGGTGGTGTGAGCCGCCACCCATGCAGCCACCGTCGCGGCATCAGAGCCATAGGCCTCTGAGGTCCAAACGATGTCGTAGCCGAGCTTGTCAGCCTCTTGGGCCAGCACAATATTTTGCGAATCATTGCCCGCCCCCCAATAGCCAAGATGCAAACCTAGTTTCACGCGCGTCCTTTCCGATTGCCAGCGAGCCTAATCCTGCCCAGTCAGCGGCGCAGGTACCGTTCCAACATGCAACAACGACCACTTGGACGCTCCGGACTTTGGGTAGGGCGACTGGCCCTTGGAACTATGACCTGGGGCCGAGGCACCGATGAGTACGAAGCCCGTGATCAGCTGGCGCTGTTCCTAGACGCAGGTGGAACCCTCATAGACACCGCAGACGTCTACGTGGACGGAATCTCTGAGCAATTGCTTGGTGAACTTATTGAGGAATTTGGCGTTCGCGACCAAGTCGTGATCGCCACCAAGGCTGGCCAGCGTCCTGGCAACGAGGACCGTCGCTTCGATTCATCACGCATTCATCTCATGCGCACGGTCGAGGCCTCACTTCGTCGATTGCGCACGGATGTCATTGATGTGTGGCAGTTGCATGCCTACGACGCTATGACCCCCATGGAGGAAACCATGGCAACGTGTGACGAACTCGTGAAAAGTGGAAAGGTTCGATACGTCGGCATCTCGAATTTCAGCGGTTGGCAAACTGCTCGGGCGGCCACTTGGCAGCGATCCGTGGCGGGTAGAGCACCGATCGTCACAACGCAGATGGAATATTCATTACTCGAACGCGGCATAGAACGCGAAATTGTTCCAGCTGCCCAGAGTTTGGGCCTAGGGATTCTGCCTTGGTCACCACTTGGGCGTGGAGTGTTAACCGGTAAATATCGACACGGCACCCCAGCTGACTCACGCGGGGGAAATGCTGACTCAGCTGGTTGGGTTCAGACTTATCTGGATGAACGTGGTCGCCGCATCGTTGATGCTGTTGCCACCGCTGCCGATGGCCTTGGAACCTCACCATCCGAAGTGGCACTTGCATGGCTACGCGATCGGCCGGGAGTTGTCGCTCCAATCTTGGGCGCTCGCACCACTAGCCAACTGTTGGCTGCACTCGCCAGCGACGAACTTGAATTGCCGGATGAAATAAATCGGGCGTTAGATGAAATTTCGGCTCCGCCTTTGGGCTATCCCGAAGCCGGCTGGGCCCAGCGCCGTTAGGTACTGCTTATGTCGATCAGCACAGCGACTACCCCGATTTGGGAGTACCGAGATATCTCATTTCCCTTGGGTACGTCTCGTGAACGAGTCAGGCAAATCATGACGAGCCTGGCGGGATCTGAACGTTGGGAATTACAGATTGCAGTGCAGTATCCAGATGGCCGCCAGCGAGCAAGGTTTAGGCGCAAGGTGTATCGCTTTACCCGAATGACCTAACGATTGTTCACGTCAGCAATCGCGCAAGAACCGATCGAGCACCCGAACGCCGAACTCCAACCCAGCAATCGGCACGCGTTCATCTACACCGTGGAAGAGTCGCCAATAGTCCAAACCAGCAGGCATTTGCAGCGGTGAAAATCCGTAGCATTCAATATCAAGTCCCGCAAAAGCTTTAGCGTCAGTACCACCGGAAATCATGTACGGAACAGCATGAGCCTTTTCATCTTCAGCACGTAAGGCTTTCGCCATCAGTCCGAAAAGCTCAGTGTCCAAAGGTGCCTCCACTGCGATACCGAAATTCATCACCTCAACTTCAATACGTTCCCCAGCCAAGGCTCGAATAGTTGCTTCGAGTTCATCCTCGTAACCAGGTAGAAAACGGCAGTCAATCTGCGCTTCGGCTGTGCTCGGGATGACGTTCGTCTTGTAGCCCGCAGCGATCACTGTGGGGTTGGATGTGTTTTGCATTGTCGCGCCGACGAGGTGGGCCAGCGTTCCTAAACGTTGGTGCAACTCTTCAGGTTCCACGTTGCTCACATCAACGCCATAGGCCTGCGATAACTCGTCGAGAAATCTTTCAACTGTCGGTGTTTTACGGATAGGCCACTTGTACTCACCTATTCGGGTGACTGCAGCCGCAAGCTCTGTCACGGCATTGTCGTGATGAATCATTGATCCATGCCCGGCTCGGGCAGAAGCTCGCAGGCGCATCCATTTCATGCCTTTTTCTGCGGTCTGAATCGGATACAAACGCAAGTCGTCATGGATCGTCAGACTAAAGCCGCCGACTTCGCCGACCGCTTGGGTCACTCCTTGGAAAAGTTCTGGTCGGTGCTCAGCGAGCCAATGTGAACCATGATGTGAACCAGCCTCTTCATCTGGCAAGAAGGCGATAACTACATCACGTCTAGGTCGGTATCCGGTGCGACCCCAATCGCGAACCACAGCCAAAATCATGGCGTCCATGTCTTTCATATCAACAGCACCACGACCCCAGATGAAGCCGTCTTCGATGACACCGCCAAAGGCCGGCTTCGTCCACTCTGACTGAACAACGGGAACCACGTCTAAATGTCCATGAAGAAGCAGGGCATTTGCTGTTGGATCGGTGCCCGGAATTCGAAGGATGACAGCTCTGCGGGTGTCGCTGGACGTGGTGATGATTTCCGGGTCCCAACCGGCTTCGCGTAGGCGCTCGGCGCAGTAATCAGCCGCAGCTACCTCTCCCACCGTGTCGGAGGAATCCCCATAATTGCTCGTATTGATCTGAATCAATTCTTGGGTGAGCGTTACGACATCGGAGTTCATGGCTTTATCTTGCCTGTTGCGACGGAGAATCGAGGGCAACATGATCACAATCCAAAGGTGTGTGCTTGGTTTGGCAATCCGGGCACATTACGACGAGTTTGCGACATTGGGGATTTGAGCAGTTCATAAAATACTTTGTAGCCCCATGGCATGACCCGCATTCCCCGATTTGCTCCGGGTCTTTTTCGAAGTCGACAACCATGCGTTGATCGAAAACATAAAGTGAGCCTTCCCAAAGCGCTCGGTTCCCAAAGGCCTCGCCGTAGCGAACAATTCCCCCGGCAATTTGATACACCTCATTGAAACCGCGGCTCACCATGACGCTTGAAAGAATTTCGCACCGGATGCCGCCTGTGCAATAGGTAACAACAGGCACGTTTTTCAGGTGATCGTATTTGCCACTGTCGATTTCTCGGATGAAGTCGTGAGTGGTCTGTACGTCAGGGACGACCGCGTTCTTGAATCGACCAATCTCCGCTTCGAAACCATTGCGACCATCGAAAAACACCACCTCGTCGCCACGTTCTGCAACAAGTGCATTGACTTCTTCTGGTGCAAGATGCACCCCGCCGCCGACAACGCCGGTGTGATCGACCACGAGTTCCTCGGGTGCACCAAAGGAAACTATCTCGTCGCGATCGCGAACGCTCAACTTCGGGAAATCTTCGCGGCATCCTTGGGACCACTTGAAGTCAATCTGCTTCAACCCTGGAAACATTTTCGTCATCTTGATGTATCTGGTGAGATCTTTGATGTTTCCGCCAAGGGTGCCGTTGATTCCATGAGGTGAAATGAGCACCCGGCCACGCAGATTCAAGGATTCAGCCAGAGTCTGCTGCCACATTCGTACGGCCACGGGGTCTGCGAAAGGCGTGAACCCATAAAAAAGGATGATTTTTTGTTGGCCCACGTCTAGAGACTAAATGCCGGGGCTGTTCTAAGGCGCATCTGGTCACCAAATGTCTGATCTGAAGGGGTGGTTAATGCCAGCCGCCAAGAATAGGTATAGTTCATCGTTGCTTACGAGCGACAAAGTCCGGGTGGCGGAACGGCAGACGCGCTGGCTTGAGGTGCCAGTATCCTTTACCGGATGTGAGGGTTCAAATCCCTTCTCGGACACTAGATCCCCTCATTTACGTGAGGGGATCAAACTTTTTACCTTAAATTACTAGTGGATTATCTAGCTCAATCTCCACTACCCGCACAGAGATGGATTCTGGGAAATGACGGATTTACGTGAGATTCTCGGCGTTACGCAGATCGGCGTCGATACGTACACCTCGAATTCCTTCCTACCCCGTGACCGAACAATCGATGGCGGTCAGATGGCAGGTCAGGCTCTCAACGCCGCCTTTGAAAGCATTCAACCTGAGTTTGGTGCACATTCGATTCATGCGTCATTTATCGCTGCGGGAGACGCTTCCAAGCCAGTGACCTACGAGGTTACCCGTGATCGAGACGGCAGATCCTTCGCCACCCGTCACATCACAGCGGTCCAAGGCGACGTACTGATCTTTCGCATGTTTGCTTCTTTTCAAATCCATGAAGTCGGAGAAGATGTTCAGCTCCTCAAGATTCCCACGGTTGCTGCGCCTGATGCCTGCCCTCAATCACATTCGCAACTTCCAGGATTCCAGATTCGGGATCCTCATCCAATTCAGCAACCGGGCAAAGTTTCAAGCGCCTGGGCAAAACCAATCATGGAACTTGGCGACGATCCCCGGTGGAATGCTTCGGCATTGATTTATCTGTCAGATATGTTCAATGGATTGACTGACCTTCTGGACTTTGCACCCCAGAGTTTCCAGACGAGTCTGGACCATGCCCTTTGGATCCATCGACCTCTCGTACTTGATGACTGGCTGTATTTTTCCCATCACGGCAAGACTCTTGCATCTGGTCGTTCCCTATTCACGGGTGACTATTTCAGTGCAGATGGAACGCATGTAGCCAGCTCGACGCAGGAAATGTTGTATCGCCCGCCTCGCACTGGTTCATGAATCCCATTGCAATAGCATCACTGAACACTGACTTTAGGGAGCGGACATGAGCCGAATCGTTGTTTTTGGAGGCTCGGGTTACGCCGGTCACCTGATCGTGGCCGAGGCGGTCAAGCGCGGTCATGAAGTCACCTCTGTGACGCGGTCTGAGCCACTGTCACCAATCGCAGATGCCCGTCATATTTCCGGCTCCATTTACGATGCCGAATTACTGAGTCAGTTGGCATTGGAAGCTGATGTTTTTCTTAGTGCCGTGCCGAGCCAATCCGGTGGGCAACGCCTGCCCGATGCTCTGCCGTATCTCATAGATATCTGCACTGAACAGGGCATCCGCTTTGGTGTTGTAGGAGGCGCTGGCAGTTTGCTCGTTGAAGAAGGAGGACTAGAACTTCGAGTCGCCTTCGCAGACGTGTTGCCAGCAGAATCAATGCCTGAGATCAACACGCACGCGGAAGTGTTAGCAGACCTACGCGATTCACCTGATGCCTTTGATTGGTTCTTCGTGAGCCCGGCATTGGCCTTCGGCGCGCATGTACCTGGTGAGCATCTCAACACTTATCGCGTCGGCGGCGACGTCATGCTTAAAGACGCTGATGGGAACAGTGCCATTAGCGGTACTGATTTTGCCGATGCCGTTCTTTCTGAGATTGAACTGCATACTCATCACCGCGCGCGCTTTAGCGTCGCCTACTAATTCACAGCGACCAGGGATACGCAACCCCTTCTTCTGCTTGATAGGCGATTCCTCGCGCAATAAAGTCGTCGATTTCTTCTGGCGTGTAACCAAAACGCACAAGAATTTGTCTGGTGTGTTGCCCTAAAAGAGGCGGTGGACCGTAATCGCCGGCAGGCGTCTCTGAGAAATCCATCAGGTTGCCAAATTGCGTCATCTTGCCCAGCATCGGATGCTCATAGGAAGCAACCAGACCAAGCCGCTCGTTATCTGCATCATGCAGAACTGTTTCGCCACCGCGAGTATCAATGCACATCTCAGCGTTAACACCGGCTTTGTCTAACAAGGCTGCCCAGACAATTGCAGTGCGAGTCATGAAAGCGGCTTCAAGCGTAGGTTCAATTGCGACCCTGTTTGCAGCTCGTGTCTCATAATTCTTGGCGCGTGAATCTCCAGCCAGATCAGGCAAGTTCAGGAGATGACAAAAACGCTCCCATTCCTCTTGCTGCGTGATGGCAATTTGAATCCAACCCTCTTGGGTTTGATACAACCGATAGCAAGCCGAAATACCGGTGAGCTCTTTATCTAAACTCGGACGCATTGGTGCTGGAGATCCATCGGCCAGAAGCGCTACATCCGCGCTAAATAGCGCACCACCATTCAGCAGAGACGTCCAGACATCCTGGCCTTTACCAGTCTTTTTGCGATGGAAGAGTGCCGTGAGCACTCCCAAGACGCTCGCGAAGGCATTCGCCGTGTCAGTCATTCCGAAACGTAAATACATTGGCGGGTTTCCGTGCGCAACTCCCCCAGCTTCGTATTCCAGACCCAGAACGGCTTGGTAAAGCGGATCGATGCCACCACTAATCGACATCGGACCCTCGTAGCCGTAGGCATATGTATTGCAGTAGACAATTTCTGGATTGTGAGCCGTGATTTGGTCGTAATCAACCCCGAGCCGAGTCGCAGTCCCTTTAGTCATGTTGTGATGGAGAACATCGGCACTCTTGGCCATGCGTTGCACGATTGCCTGCGCTTCTGGTTGCTTAAGATCCAAAGCGATATCTAGCTTTCCGCGTTGGCAACCAATGAATGGTGAGCCGTAACGCATTGAGTCCCCTCTAGTGGGCTCAACCTTGATAACCTCTGCACCAAGATCAGAAAGAATCATAGGACCGTATGGACCAGCTAGGAACTGACCTAGATCAAGAACGAGTACACCATCTAATGGACCAGGCATTTTTACTTCCCTGCTTTCGTGGATCCCGTAGTGCTGGACTGGATGATGTTGTCGATATCAGCAGATGCAAAACCAGCCAAGGTAAGAACCTTGCGAGTGTCCGCTCCAACGACGGGACGCGGTCCTTGGACCGAGCCAGGTGTTCCTAGTAAAACAGGGGCAATGCCTACTTGCGTCATTACTCCAAGTTCGGGATCGTCAACTTGAACCGCCATATTGTTGGCCCTGAATTGCGGATAGCTATACATCTCGACGGGGCTCAAAATTGGGTCTGCCCCGACTCCGGCATCAAAGAATGTCTTACAAAGCTCGGTTCTATCCCGGTGAATGAATGCTGCACGAAGAGTGTTGATGTGCGCGAGTCGATAAGCAGGATCAGCCATTAATCGAGTCTGATCTGCAGCCTCAACTCCCAAAATTTCTTCCATAGTGCTCGTCGCCACTCGACCTACGTTGACTCCTGCATGCATCCACTCGCCATTTGCACACTCGAAGATAGAAGTCTGGTGAACCCCTGGCGGGGATGTTTTAGCCATGATGAGCGAATCTGGTGCGTGCAGGTTTTCAACGTCCTGCCACAACATGGTGGTGTAAGCCAGCACTCCTTGGAACAATGAGGTACGAACATGTTGCCCGCGACCAATATCTTCTCGTGCGTACAGGGCAGCCAAGATAGCCGTCGACAATAGGAAGAACGCGCCCATGCTGGGTATCTGCATGTGCAAATGAGCTGGACCCGGTCGCCACGCTGGTTGTTCAAACTGCGCACCAGAGCGCGCCTGCACGAGAGCGTCCCAACCTGCACGCTTCTCATACCGATGACCATGGGGATAAGCCTGCAGTGACGCGTAAATGATCTTTGGGTTGCGTGCGGCAACTACCTCGTACGACAGCCCTAGATCATCCATGGTTCCCGGGGAGAAAGACTCGACGATGACATCGGCAGTCTCAACCAGCCGCAGTAGTGCTTCACGTCCCAGATCCTGCTTAAGATCCAGCACGACAGACTGTCGGCTTCGCAGCCAGACCGGCGCCCCCGGCAACATGCGGAAGGGATCGCCACCTGGCGGTTCGACTTTCACCACATCGGCACCTTGTTCGGCCAGCATGAGTACGCCTAGAGGCCCCGCGACCCCCCAAGTCAGATCAAGAATCTTGATTCCTTGCAGCGCTCCAGCCACTTTCAGCCTCCCAAAACCGATAATTCTGAGGTGATTTCCTCATCTCCTGTCGAGATCATGCTCTATGAAACTAAAAGAGGTGTGGAATTAAAATAATCTGCCAAACTAAAAATATGATTCGAGAAATGGCCATGTTCGAGAACCCGGAATCGAACTAATCATGCGCACCCGATTTGCGCCAACTCCAAGCGGATATTTGCATCAGGGCAACTTGGCCAACGCGCTCGTGAACTCCTGGCTTGCCCAGCAACTCCGTGGTGAAATGGTTCTTCGCATCGACGATGACGACGAAATTCGTGTCCAAGCTGAATACAAAGACTTCATCTTTGAGAGCCTGCGCATCCTCGACGTCGATTTTATGCAGCATCCGACTGAAGCTGTCTCCCGTCGCAACTATTTGAAATCACAATTAACCCTCATCCCGGGCGAATTCCTTTTCGCCTGCGACTGTTCCCGTTCAGCCTTACTCGAACAGGCGTGCGCCTGTCGCGATCAGCAACTGCCTTGGCAGCCGGGCGTGAATGCTCTGCGTCTACATATTGATCGTGATACGACTTCGCATGTGGATGGGCAAAGCTACACGCTCAACGACGAATTCGGTGATGTTGTGCTGTGGCGCAGGGATGACATCCCCGCTTATCACTGGGCCAATGTCATTGACGATCGTGATCTGGAGATCACGCATATTGTTCGTGGGCGTGATTTACAACCTTCGTCTGCGCTCCATATTCATATCGCGCGACTCATTGGTGCAGACAATGTGTCAAAGGCTAACTACCGGCATCACTCCTTGATTACAAATACTTATGGTAAGAAACTATCAAAATCGCAGCAGTCAAATTCTGGACCACCGGCACTTGACTTGGTTTTTCTCTCGGAAGTTCGCACTGCTGCGCAACGCTTAGCCGATGAATTAGGCATCACCGTTCCCTAAAGCATCATGACGATCATTCGCATAGTGACGAAGGTCCTTGGTCGCATAGTTCCTCACCGAGCCAAAACCCGTGATGCGGTCTACGTTGTTAATTACCTAGGAAAGGTTGAAGTCATGACGAACCATGAAAACAACGGTCGTGCTGGTGAGGTTCTTCGCGCAACGTTTAGTGACTCACCTGGGGATGGCGCCGATCAAGCTGTGCGTCTTTCCATGATCATGGAGGCCGAAGCTATCAATGCAGCCCTACGCGGGGAATCTGGCGAGGGTGAATTAGACGGCTATCTGTATCCATTGGAGAACGCCGAAGAGGTGTTGTCAATGGAAGATGCAGACGATGGCAGCGACGACCCTCGGCATGCGGGTGAGCCAAGCATTTGGCGTTCTGCCGAGGAGTCGGCAATGCACGTTGTTGGCGTACCTGATGAGGAGGAATTTCTCACTCCCGAGGATGAGACTC
>JBIIAA010000051.1:0-13601 GCA_044240165.1 Candidatus Nanopelagicales bacterium | reverse complement strand
CACCACTTCGATCAGCCTTCACGTCATCCCACGATGTCGTCGCCATCACTCCTCCTCCACTATGTGGTTCGCCTCGATACATCTGCGCATCGCAGCGACCGCTCGTACAACTTGTGCTGTTTCCCTGCCTTTGGATTTAGCAAAGACTGTCAACAAAATGATTCGCCGCCCGGGCGCGATCCAGTACGTAAGACGCATAGACGTGCGCCCAAGGTAGAACCGCAACTCGCGCAACTTGCCATCTAGCTGCTTGGTATACGGCTCGGACAGCAGCGCACCTCGCTCAGCTAGAAGGTCGATATAGAACGCCACGTGACCGAACTCAGCGCCTGAAAGCCCCTCAATCCAGTCCCGGACTTCGCTCTCCAGCTCAACCGAACCCCAAGACATACCAACGATGGTATCAGATTTCACGGGGAACAACCAAGCGAACGACCAATACGCGAGATACCGAGACCAATAACACCGTCGAAGCAGGCGAGGAGGAAAAAAACAACTCAGGGCCTACCCGAAGGCAGACCCTGAGTTAGTTGACGTGTCAACTTTCGTAGCGGGGACAGGATTTGAACCTGTGACCTCTGGGTTATGAGCCCAGCGAGCTACCGAGCTGCTCCACCCCGCGGTGACCGTTTTCGGCTTGCCCAACACTACGGCAAAACCGCTCTGACCCCAAATCGCGAGCTACTCGGTTCGGGTTGCAACAATCCACACGAACTTCTGCTCTGCCCCGCTTGGGGTGATGTGGGTTTGTCGCTCTGCGCTTACCGTCACGAATCCGTCACCCATAGCCTCGATGAGTCCCTGCGGGCTATACCGCTGGATAGGCAGACCCGAACACATCTCTGGTCCGTCTTCTGCGAACGTAGCGATGATGGCCGTTCCTTTTGCTTTCACGGTGCTTCGAACTGTGTTCCAGTAGCGCTGCTGTTCCGCTGGATCCGTCAAGAAGTGATAAGCCGCGCGGTCATGCCAGATATCAAAGGTCCGATCTGGCACCCAAGTTCTGATATCTGCGTGAACCCAGTGAGCGCTAGAACTTGTCACCCGATCACGGGCAGTGAGTAACGCAGCCTCACTGAGATCGACAACAGTGACATCCGTGTATTCATCAGCGATCAGCGCATCAACGAGCAACGACGCGCCACCGCCGACATCAACGATTGCGTCAGCCTTAGACGAAGCCGAAGCATCAATCAGAGATTTGGACGGCTCTGGCACATCTTGAAACCAACTGACTTCACGCCAACCAATACTGGAATATCTCGTATCCCAATATTGCGACGTGTTGTCAGCGGTCATTACGTTGTCTGGCCTGTGGTCTTTCCTGTCAGTTTCGCCTCTGCCGCAGCAGCACGTTTCAAAGCCGCAGCCAACTGCTTTTGAGCTTGGTCATAGGCAGTGAAGTCGTTGGACTTCAGTGCCGTTAAACCATTCTGGTATGCCCGTTGCGCATCAGCGATCGCTGCCGTGAGTTCACTTGCAGCAGTGCCATCTGAGCTCGTGGTTGGCGCCGGCTTTGGCGTACTCGTGCCCGGCTTCACATCACTGCTGTTCGGAATCGATTCCACACCAGCATCAGGGCTGAGTGAAAACACCTTGTTCAAGGCTTCAACAAGAGTGTCTTCCAGCGCCACGTTTTGGCCGTAGCCAACGAGCACCTTTTGTAGGAGTGGGAAACCATCCGCAGCCGCGCGTAAGTAGACAGGCTCGACATAGAGCATGCCATCGTTAAATGGCAGCGAGAGCAAGTTTCCTAGATCAACTTCAGAACCACCGCGTCGCAGCAGCGACAACTGTGAGGACACAGTCGGATCTGACTCGAACGCATTTTGCACCTGCTGCGGTCCTGGAATGGTCGTGTTGCTCGGTAGCTGAAGTATTCGAATCTTGCCGTAGTCCTTGAGTGGATCAGAACTCACTGACATAAATGCGGCAAGAGTCTGTCGTCGCTGCGGAGCAAAGGTTGAGGTCAGCGAGAACGCAGGCAATACCTGTCCAGGCATCTGCAGCGTCAGGTAATAAGGCGGCTGGAAGACCTGAGCAGGTGACACCGTTGGATCAAAGGGAACGATCCAGGCGGCAGTACCGTTATAGAAGGTCGATGCATCCGTCACGTGGTAACGACTCAAAATTGTGCGCTGCACCTTGAAAACATCTTGTGGGTAGCGCACGTGAGTAAGCAAGTCTGGTGACATTGCCGAACGAGGCTCCACTGTGTCAGGGAAAGCCTTCATCCAAGTCTTGAGAACGGGGTCAGTTTGATCCCAGCTGTAAAGCGTGACTGTTCCGTCATACGCGTCAACAACAGCCTTCACTGAGTTACGCATGTAGTTGATTTGATCAAGTGGCGTGATACTGCTTCCGATTGTTCGAGTATTTATCGAATCACTCGTTGCATCGGCTAGAGATACCCGACTTGAATAAGGGTAGTTGTTCGATGTGGTGTAACCATCGATGATCCACTGGATCTTGCCATCGACCACTGCAGGGTAGGGATCCTGATCGAGGGTAAGCCACGGCGCAACCTTGGCAACGCGAGTAAGTGGATCGCGTTCGTACAAGATTCTTGATTCTGGGTTGACCAAGTCTGACAACAAAATATTTGAATCCTGGAACTTGGTGGCAAAGAGCAACCGACTAAAGAATGAACCCATCGATACGCCACCGGTACCTTGATAGGTGTAATTCTTTTGACCGGTTGGGCTGGCATCGTCTGGGTAATCCAGCTCAACTGGAGCAGAGCCCTTTGGTGCACCGACAATGCTGTAGAGCGGTGAATTTTCACCGAAGTACACCCGAGGCTGCTTCGCAGATAGTGACCCAGTCGGTGGAATATTGCTGGCGAAGAAGTCTGGCTGCCCGGAATCCTGAACAGTGTTGTCATACGCAGCTACGAACCCATAGCCATGAGTGAACACGGCCTTATCGTTGGTCCAGTTGCGTTGACCGTCAGTGATACCACTCAGATCAATTTCGCGAACTGCAACAACAGCGCCAGTGGACTTGTTATTCATGTTGTAACGATCAATATCGAGCTTGTCATTGAACGAGTAATAGCCGCGGATCTGCTGCAATTGATTAAACGTTGGCGACACGATTGCAGGATCTAGCAGTCGGATATTGCTCAGCGTTCCCTGGCTTGCTGCCAAGACCTTGGTTGTTGGCGGCGCGACAGTTCCTGGGTAGTCAGCAACTTCGGAATCAGCAACGTTGTAGGCCTCACGAGTCGCTTCAATATTGCGAGTGATGTACGGCTGCTCTTTTACGAGCTCGCTTGGGCGAACTTGGAACTGCTGAACAAAGAGTGGATAGAGCACACCAACAACAACGGCAGTTAACACCATGAGACCAAGGCTGATGAAGGCTAGCGCCCAAGAACGACGGAATGCATTAAATACAAAGAGTAAGCCGACGATGATCGCGATGAACGTCAAAATATTAAGTGACGGCAGCACTGCGTGAACGTCGGTGTATTTCAGACCGGTGAATCCAGTGACCAATGACTGACTTTGTGTTTCAAGTGCGAATCGATCAAACCAGTACGAAACTGCCTTGAGGAAAAGGATCAACGCAATCAAAACAGAGATCTGTGTTTGTGCCGCGCCTGTTGCGCGATCACCTTTGGGTTGTAGACGCAAACCGCCATACAAGTACTGCACCACGGCAGCTGCAATCAAACTGAGAATAAGCAGCGCGAAACCAAAGCCGAGCAGGTACTGCACAAATGGCAACACAAAGGTGAAGAAAGAAAGATCCATCCCGAACTGCGGATCGACAACACCGAAGTCTGTGGCGTTACGCCATTGCAAATACGTATCCCACTCAGCTGCGGCAGCAAAGCCGGCAAAGAGTCCCATGACTACTGAGATGCCAATGGCAATGCGAGTCCGAAACGGCTCGACTGCATCGCGATAACGCTCCAGGCTGGCCTGCTCTGGAGTCATTCCGCGGAATTCAGGTCGGGTGCGCCATGCCCACCACATCACGGCGAAGAGCACTACTGCCATGGCGACTGCAAAAACGACAAAGAGAATCACCTTGGTGAAGATCTGAGTGGTGAAGACCGAGCTCTTCCCGAGCGAGTCAAACCACAATAGATCCGTATAGAAGCCGGTGAATACTACGAAGCCGACCACCAGAACACCCAAGATGATGATGGTGGGGAGCAACACTCCGCCACGCCTTCGCTCACCCCCAGCATTGGGACTCGAAGGGGCAGATCCGCCTGGAAAGTTAAAAGCCACGTAGTGAATGTATGTCAGATACTTATTGGATAGAAGGGCAGGCTGGCAATGTTTGCCCAGTAGTCCATTTTTGAACCGCTTCCATGGCCTGAGTCAGGTTTTTTATGGGGGTTACCGTCAGCCCGGCAGGCACATGACCGGCCGCTTCCTTGCAATGGCTGGCAGGCATTAAAAACAACTTCGCCTGCGCGGCACTAGCTCCGGCGAGCTTTTGGCGAATGCCTCCAATTGGACCCACGGTGCCATCCGGCTTGATGGTGCCCGTGCCAGCAATGACCTTGCCCGCAGTTAAATCTTCAGGAGTCAGTTTGTCGATCAAACCCATCGTGAGCATGAGACCCGCACTAGGTCCACCCACACCATCGACGTTGAACTTCACATCAAAATTGGGTTCGTACATGACACCAATCCCGATCCCGATGTAGGGAGTCTTCTTGTCTTGTGGACTGACAGCGGACGTCACTTGCACACCTTGTAACTTGCCATCGCGCATGACACTGAAAGTAAAGGTTGTACCAACTGGCTCACCCTGAATTACTTGCGATATCTGCTTTGACTCAGTGATGACAGTGCCGTTCACACTCAACACGACGTCACCTGGTTCAAGCTTTCCGGTAGCAGGGGCATCGCCGCCCACTTGCGAAACGATGACCTGCTTGGTTGTTGGGATCTTGAGGTAATTCGTTGCGGCACTGATCGCATCGGATTCAGAGGTGCTGAACATTGCAGCTTGTTCGGATTTCAAATCTTCTCCAGACACTTCATCTGGATAGAGCAGCTCGCGGGGAACCACTGCATCATTTGAGTTAAACCAAGAAGCAATCGCACTCACAAAGGTGAGTCCACCTCTTGGGCCTCCGGACTCAAGCACTGTGGTCATCTGCAATTCACCAGTGACTGGGTATGTGGTGGTTCCAGATACTTCGATCACCGGCTTTCCATCACGCTCACCAATGACGTTAAACGTGGGGCCTGGTGCCATCCGCACAAAAGGCACAGGAACGAAGAGCGCGATGAGCATCAGCACCATCAAGCTGATTCCACTTGTGGCTAGAACGCGGCCACGCTTACTTCTGCCGAACTTGGACTGATCTGCGCTCACGTGCGCGACTCATCAAGATCTGACAGCTCTTCGGGTGGCAACGGGCGGTTCATAGCGTCTTGGAAAGCCTTGAGGGTCTGCATGCCTTCGGCGCCTTCCATTGGCCGATCTGGACGACCGCGGTAGATAGCAAAACTCACCGCAATTACCGTCGCCACGAGCGGAATGAGCCACCACATCAATGCCGCCATGACCTCAGACTACCTCCGGCGATCCGGGAGCCAAAAAATCCGGCCCCAAAAAAGTGGAGACCCCCAAGGTCTCGCCGCGCACCATGTGCCTTCCCCTTGCGCATGGTGGCTCGTTATCCCTGGGGGTCGGGCGTAAACCTAGGCAAGGCACTGAACCGCGTCAATGAAAACGAGCGAAGTGCTTGTTTAGCCTGTGGATAGGGCTGGGGACTACCCGTTGATAACTCTGGAATACCTGTGGATCACCCGTTGATAACACTGTGGACAATCCTGCGGAAAACTTTTTCAATACGCCTGTGAACAGGGAAAACAGGACCGTTTCGCTGTGGATGAAAAATTTATTCGTCGCCAGCTTGCGAGCGCTCGATGAATTCGAGTGGATCGGCAAGATCTTGCGCGTCAGGCAGCAGGTCTGGATGACCCCACAGCGCGTCACGCGCCTGTGTTCCTCCTTGACTTCGCAGTGCGGCAAACAGCGTTGCAGCTTCTCGAAGAGCACGCGGGCGCAGTTCTAAACCGACCAGCGAGCCAAAGGCCTTTTCTGCTGGGCCACCTGCCGCCCTTCGGCGGCGCATCGTTTCGCGTAGCGCGTTGGCAGCGGGCAACCGATCAGCGGTCGCCGTAGCAACCACGTCATCGACCCAGCCTTCAACCACCGCGAGCAAAGTTTCTAGTCGGGCCAGTGCAAGACGTTGCTCTTCGGTGTCTTCAGGAGCCAATAGGCCAGATGTCATTAACTCTTGCAGTGCTTCAGGATTTGAAATATCGATTCCATCCATCGCATCTTGCATGCGATTTGGGTCAACGCGAAGCCCAGCGACATATGCTTCGATCGCGCCAATCGCGCGCGCGCGCAACCAAGGAACGTGCGCAAACAATCTCTGATGAGCGCACTCACGCAATGCCAAATAAAGTCGAACATCATCTGCTGAAACTTCAAGGCCTTCGCCAAACTGTGTTGCATTACTTGGCACCAGTGCAATAACGCCCTGTTCAGTTAATGGAATACCAATATCTGAAGCGCTGACTACTTCGCGCGCAAGTGCAGCAAGCGATGTACCAAGTTGATTACTGAAAGCAACTGCGCTGAGTTGCTTCATCATGCCCATCATCGGCGCGATCATGGCTTGCATCTCTTCTGGGACTTCCATCGGAATTGCACCTTGCATTTGCTGTGCAACCGGCTCAACTATGCGAGTCCACACCGGAAGGGTTGCTTCTAACCATTGCGCGCGACTCCAAGCCTGCGCTGCGACAGTAATTTCGGGGAACGTACACGCGTCATCGAGCCAGTGATTCGCGATTTCAACTGCAGCAATCACTGCACGCAATTCGGCATCAGCGACAACGGGGTCTCCCGTGGATTGCAGAGCCTTGCGCCCCACATCTTGCACAACGTTCCAAGCTACGGGGCCTGAATCAGCGGGAGCCTGCGAAAGCATCTGGCCAAACTGCTGGAGGGCCTCACCCAAGGCGGCCATATCAAAGGGTTGTTCAGGGTCATTCATGCCAAAGCCGAAAGGCATATTGCTACTCATGTATCAACGTTAACCCGAATGCGTAAGGGCGGGACATCCGAGGATGTCCCGCCCTTACGAAGTTCGCTTAAGCCTTACCCAGGATTCGGGTTACCTTGGTGCCGCAAGTTGGGCAGATGCCCTTTGCGAAACGACGGCCATTGGTTTCTTCAACGTGACCGGTGAACTCGCGCTTTGCCTTGCACTTCACGCAGTACGCCTCGCCGGTGTAACTTTCCTCGGCCATGTGGCCCTCCTGTTGTCTAAGACCCACGTTGTGGGGTTTCTCGAACTGCCCAACTGCTGCAGCTGCCCGCTAGGCAGGCACAACTCACATTAGGGCACAAGGGGCCGGTTCCTCGTGGTACCGCGCCTAGGAGTGTCAGAACTTTCCCCTAATTTATAGTTAAAACTAGGACAATTCAGACATCTGTCCCGCTACTTACCTCATAGGGCCTGTGGATCTCATCTAGTTATCCACAGGCAGGTTCCCGCACAGTGCCACTATGAATCCAGACTGGCTGGCTGTGGCAACCTCCCGGCCGCGCTATCGACCTGAGTGCCCGCTGCTCTGGCGTGGTCTTGACCAAGTCCAACTTGGTGAGGGCCGCCGCCATGTGTTGATCCAAGCCTCGCCCCTCATGACGCGCTGGATCGTGGGGTTGACGGGCTTGCGCACCGTCAACGAACTTTTAGCTGATCTCGATGCCATTGGCCTTGATCAAGACACTGCGATGCAAACCCTGCGCACTTGCGCAGGTGCTGGCGCAATCGATGACGCAACTTCTATGCCCAACAGTTGGCGTCACTTCGATAGCACTGCTCGCCACCAGAGCGAGCCCGACCACACTGCTGCACTACTCACCTTCGGTCACAGTGCGATCGCACACTCCCTCATTGACCGTCGACATCAGACCACTGCACATGTGACGTCTGCGCTCGATCAACGTCCTGATCCGTATCTGACCAACTCGATTCACCAAGCACTCAACGCTGCCGGACTCACGCTCACAGATAGCGCCCACCGCCCGGATCTCACCGTGATCGTGGGCTCACACCCCGTCATCGGCTCGGAAATATCTGCTTTGGAAATCCCAACGCCAACAAGCGCGCATCTCTTCGTAGCAAGTTACGGCGACCGAGCCATCGCTGGACCCTTGGTGATACCTGGAAACACGAGTTGTTTGCGCTGCGCGTACTTGCACACTCGAGATGCCGATCAGCAATGGGCTGGTGTGTCCTTGCAACTCACTTCAGCAATTGCTCGCCTCCAGCAGTTACCTGTTGATCGACTCCTGGCAACCCTGATTGCTGCCCAAACAGGTCGATTGGCGCGAGCCTGGGCAGACCACATGATTGTGCAAACGCAATGGCAAAACATCGCCTTTGAACTTCGGCTACCCGAATGTGAAGTCACAATCCAGCCTCGGCCATCCCACCCGCTATGCCAATGCCGATGGACAGCTCAGGCTGACCTCGCGCCCGAAAACTGAACGGGTGACAATGGGCTCATGGTTGATCTACCTAAAGGTGCCATCCGACGCAGCGTGCGAGTCGCTGCATTACCTGCAACGTATGCAACCCGTACCGCGCTGGGGTTTGGTAAACGCGTCGGAGGCAAGAGCGCTGACGCGGTGACTGCAGAAATACAGCAACGCACGGCTGAACAAATGTTTAAAGTCCTTGGCGAACTCAAGGGTGGGGCAATGAAGCTAGGCCAGGCACTTTCGATCTTCGAGTCAGCAATGCCTGAAGAATTTGCTGCGCCTTACCGAGCCACGCTGACCAAACTTCAAGACTCAGCTCCCCCGTTGGACGCCAAACTCATTCACGCCATCCTCGCTGAGGAACTTGGTGCTGATTGGCGCTCGCGGTTCAAGAAATTCAATGACAAGCCCGCGGCTGCGGCGTCCATCGGGCAGGTACACAAGGCCATCTGGCATGACGGTCGCGAAGTTGCAGTCAAGGTGCAATACCCAGGAGCAGACAAGGCTCTCACTTCCGACCTCAATCAAATGGCTCGGTTGGGCAAGATGACTGCCTCTTGGATTCCTGGCATGGACATCAAGCCGCTCATTGATGAAATTAAAGCCCGCATGATCGAGGAACTTGACTACATCAAAGAAGCAAACAACCAACGCGCTTTCGCAAATGAATACGAAGGCGACCCAGAAGTTGTTGTGCCGCACGTATTAGTTTCGTCGCCCCACGTACTGGTGAGCGAATGGATCGACGGCACTCCCCTTTCAAAGGTCATTTCTGACGGCACGCAGAAAGAGCGAGACTTCGCTGGCACGCAATACATTCGCTTTCTCCTTTCGGCTCCTGCACGCGTAGGCCTGCTGCATGCGGATCCGCATCCTGGCAATTACCGGATTACTCCAGATGGAAAATTCTGCGCTCTAGATTTCGGTGCAGTGGCAAAACTTCCCGAGGGATTGCCTCGACCGATGGGCACTCTTTTACGTGTGGCTCAACTTGGAGATTCCGAACAAGTGATGACCGGATTGCGCGAGGAAGGCTTCATTAAGCCAAATATTTCAATTGAACCTGCGCAACTCTTGAACTATCTCGCACCGTTTGTTGAACCCAGCGTGCATGAAGAATTCACCTTCAATCGCGATTGGATGCGTAGCCAATTCAACAGAGTGAACGATTTCCGTGACCCGGATTTCACAATTGCACTCAAACTCAATCTGCCACCTGAATACGCACTCATTCACCGGGTATGGCTTGGTGGAATTGGCGTGCTGTGCCAGTTAGGAGCCACCGTGCCGATGCGAAGTGAAATCGAAGCCTGGGTTCCGGGCTATAAATCTGATCAGGACTGAGCGCGCACCACGTCGAGTAGCTCTTCACCGAATTCCGTGAGTTTGGCTGGACCAATACCTGGGATCGATGCCAACGCATCAAGTGAGTCTGGCTTTTGCTCGGCAATTGCCAGCAGCGTCGCATCGGTACAAATGACATAAGCAGGCACCTGACGTTCGCGTGACAGTTCAAGCCGCCACTGCCGTAACGCGCCGAAGGTGTGTTCATCTCGATCAACAGGGCAGGCATGGCAATGACCCAATGTGCGCTCTTGAGCCGTGACTAAAGCCTTATTGCAGACTCGACATTTCGCGGGACCTTTGCGCACGCGCTCATTACGGGGCTTATTTGACCCGAGTTGAACACGTGAGCGACCACCATCACTATTGCCAGTGGCGCTGAAAGCCGAAAGGAAGCGACTTGGTGACCTGCTTGCTCTGCCACCTGGCTGACGCGATTTTGCCCAAGAGCAATGCAATTCATCTTTAGCCCGAGTCACTCCGACGTAGAACAAACGTCGTTCTTCTTCAACTGCTTCGTCTGTTTCTGCATATTGAAGAGGCAGCAAACCCTCACTGCAACCAACGATGAACACTGCGCTCCACTCCAAGCCCTTGGCTGAGTGCAGTGAAGCAAGGGTGACCGCGTCGGCCACCGGCGCGTGTTGAGTTTCAGCACGACGATCCAACTCCTGAATGAACCCAGGAAGATCCATATCTCTTTGCTCATCGGCGAGCGCAACGAGCGCTGACAGCGACTCCCAACGCTCTCGCACTGCTCCACCACCGCGCGGTGCAACTTCAGCCCAACCTGCACCACCAAGAACAGCGCGCACCTCTGCGCCGAGTTCGCCAGTTGTTCCGCCTGCCCTAGCTGCTCCACGCAAACGTGTCACGGCCTCGCGCACTTCACCTCGATCAAAAAACCGTTCGACCCCGCGCAGCATGATTGGCACGCCACGTTCACTCAATGCAGATTCAAGTTCCGCAGATTGCGCATTAACTCTAAATAACACTGCGATGTCTTTGGCTGAAGTTCCTTTGCTAATCAGGTCTGCGATGGCGTTAGCCACAGAAGTCGACTCGTCAACGTCATCGTCGTAGGCGCGCACGATTGGTTTAGAACCGCCTTTGCGCACAGCCCTCAATTGAAGTGAGGCCTCCGTTGGGGCCTGCGCGATAACAGCATTTGCACTTGCAACGATTGGCTCAGAACATCGGTAGCAATTCACTAGTTCAATTTGAGAGGCATCCGCGAATTCCTTGCGGAAATTGATCAAGAAATCTGGTGAAGCCCCAGTGAAAGAATAAATTGTTTGACTAACGTCACCCACAACGCAGACATCATCACGATCACCGCGCCAAAGATTGAGAAGCCGATGTTGCACTGGGTTAATGTCCTGGTATTCGTCAACCGTAAACCAGCGATAGTTCTTGTGAACTTCATCCAAAATATCGGGACGGGAACGAAGCGCTCCGACAGTAACTAAGAGCACATCTTCGAAATCTAGATGTCCGCGACGAGTTTTTAGATCGTCGTATGCCGCATAGGTTCGTGCAACATCGCCGACGTCAATGCTCCATTCACGTGTCAAAGACAGTGGATCGCGCCCAAGATCTGCTGGCTCAAGTTCATGAACCTTCGACCATTCAATATCAGCCGCGAGATCTCGGAGAACTGCTTTATCTGTCGACAACCCACACGATGCTGCCGCTTCGGCAACCAGTCGCGCTTTGCTGGCAAGGACCTGCGGGAATTCATTGCTAGACAGACGTGGCCAGAAATAGCGAAGTTGCCGGAGCGCTGCGGCGTGGAAGGTGCGGATGCCCACGCCTTCGACTCCAAGATCTCGAAGTCGCGACCGCATTTCGCCGGCTGCTCGCGTAGTGAAGGTGACGGCTAGGGTG
This sequence comes from Candidatus Nanopelagicales bacterium, assembly GCA_044240165.1. Classification (GTDB taxonomy): domain Bacteria; phylum Actinomycetota; class Actinomycetes; order S36-B12; family S36-B12; genus UBA11398. The sequence continues at coordinate 1,829 of JBIIAA010000051.1, read as the reverse complement.
CGCCGGGGTTCATGGGCGCCCGTGGCAGCTGCATATGCGATGCGATGGGTAATAGCCCTGGTCTTGCCCGTTCCTGCCCCAGCCAAAACCACAACCGGCCCATGGATGGCAGTGGCAACTGCCCGCTGCTCATCGTCGAGCTGCGCAAGGATGGATTCCGGGGTCATTTCTTAGACGTTACTGCCCCAGTACGACACTGGCCTAACCGGATATACACAACCTCATCTGGTCCATTTGAGGCTAGGAAATGCAGACTGCTACGGATTAGGTGCGATCAAGATCAAGCAAGCACCAAGCAGGCATGACACAGGGCATTGACGAACTAACGAACCCAAGTCCCAATCCATTGGATCTGAGTCCAGTCGACCAGCTACCGTGTAGCCATGATCATGTACAGCACGCCCTGGTGTGGCTATTGCTCGCGTTTGAAGGCTCAGTTTGGCCGTGAGGGCATTGCCTTCGAAGAGGTCAATATCGAAGAGCACCCAGATGCGGCAGCCCTAGTTGAGCAGGTCAACGGCGGAAACCAAACCGTTCCAACCATCGTCTTTGCCGATGGCACTGCTTTGACCAATCCGTCTTTGGCTCAGGTCAAGGCAAAACTCGCCGCTGCTTAGTCGGAATGCACGATCACGCGATTAGCGTGACCAGTTACCCGGCAGTTCCTGACCAAACCAGCGTTCAATAAGCCTGCGCGAAATCGATGTGCTGGGTGGCAGGCGAAGTTCGCCACTCTCACATGCAGTTCGCATCTCATCTCGACTAAACCAGCGGGCTTCGGCGATCTCGTGGTCGTCAACATTAATCTCGGTGCTTTGGGCTAGAGCTTGATAGCCCAACATGAGTGATGCTGGAAATGGCCAAGGCTGGCTACCGCAATACGTCAAAGCTTCATTCGACTTTGCGATGACAACACCGGTTTCTTCGAAGACTTCACGTCGCACGGCGTCTTCTGCCGACTCACCCGGTTCAACAAACCCTGCGATCGTTGACATCTGACCTTCGGGCCAAGTTGCTTGGCGCCCCAAAAGTGCGCGGTCGTTGGCGTCACGAACAAGCACGATGATTGCCGGATCAGTTCGTGGAAAGTGATCCATCTCGTGCGCAACACACCGAAGCGTCCAACCCGATTGAGTCATGACTAACTCTTCGCCACACACAGTGCAGCGTTGATGTTTCTTGCGCCAGTTGTCTAAGCCAACTGCGCTCACGAAAGCAGAAGCATGCAGATCAGGTAACTTTCGCGCATCACGTAAGCCAACCCACAGTTGCTCCCCTGGGACTTCTGCACGATCACGTACATGGATCGCCAGAAACGCATTGCCATGCAGGTCTACGCCCAGGAAACTCACTCGGGATCGATCTTCACCAATCAGAGCTTCCGCTTCAGGGCCTGAAATGAGCAGCAGATCGTTGTCGTTGGAATCAGCGTCAATTGGTGACTCACCTTGGTGGACCCACATCACTCGCGTGTCTTCATTGGAGAGTTGGGCCAGAAAAACTTCATCCGTGCGCAGATGCGCGGCTCGATCCAGCCCAGGCCGAGTGAACAACAGATCATCGAGCAGGCGGGTGTCCATCACGCCCGCCAGCCTATTGCCGTGACACCATCAAGGTTTAAGAATCCGACAGGAGCTTTCGTGAACGTCTTTATTCGCCAACTCACCGGCGTTCGATTCCTGGCAGCGGCTTGGGTCTTGCTCTACCACCTGCAAATCCCCCTCAACACCCTCGGCGTTCTGGCAATCCCAGTGCTTTCGGACTTCTTTCGCGTGGGTCGGCTCGGCGTTGACCTCTTCTTCGCGCTCTCGGGTTTCATCCTGGCCCAT
>JBIIAA010000153.1:0-4007 GCA_044240165.1 Candidatus Nanopelagicales bacterium | reverse complement strand
CTGATGGAACCAAAGAGGGCTACGACCTAGAGCTCATTGCCATGGTTCGCCGTGAAGTATCCGTTCCGATCATCGCAAGTGGCGGCGCTGGAAAATTAGAAGACTTCGTCCCGGCAGTTGTTGCAGGCGCGGATGCGGTGCTCGCGGCAAGTGTGTTTCACTTCGGACAATTGCGGATAGATGAAGTGAAAAAAGCCTTGGCTGACGCCGACTATCCGGTGCGTTGAACTTCTACTGCACTGATCCTTTAGTGAGCTAAATCCCGAACTTTGCGGCGTTGAAGGTGTCGATAGCGCCCTGATCTCCGCCGACTTGCACATCTACTTCGGTCCGGCCGTAGGTACGCAGGATGAGATCAAGCGGCGTGCCAGTCAAGGTGACGATCGGGGTACCAGTTTTGGCAGCAAAGACTGGAGCACTCAGATCAGTACGCTGAAACTCGACACCAAGTTTCACGCCGCGCATGAGTAACTTGCCCATCTTGGTAAGCCGATTCCAAAGTACTGCGTTTAATTCAGCATTATCGGGTGCAGCAACCCAGCTTGGTTGAGCCCGACGAACGTCTTCTATGTGAACGGCGAACTCGACAATGTTGGCGGCAGCGTCAACCTTGCTGATGGAAAAAGGCGACCAGCGAGGCGGTCCACTAAGAAAGGTGGCCACGAGCTCATCAAAGGGCTGCAATGCGGCTGCGTCTTGCACCTTGGCGGTCCACTTTGCCATCGGTCCTCCGAGAATTCCGATGGCAGCATCTGGGCGCCCCTCACGGATGACGAGGTGCGCGACGAGGTCGCGTGCAGTCCAGCCCTCACAAAGTGTGGGGGCGTCGGGGCCAACGCTGAGCAGGATTTCAGCTAGTGCGCGGCGTTCTTGGGCAACCAAAGATGAGGGGCTCATGTACCCATCATGGTGCACCGGCAGAATAGGTGCATGTCATCACGTCAAGATCTTTTGGCCGCCGTGCAATTTAATGCCGACGGGCTTGTGCCTGCCATTGCCCAGCAGGTGGGTACAGGCGAGGTTTTGATGATGGCCTGGATGAACCGAGAGTCACTTGAACTCACGCTGGAGACGTCAGCAGCGACGTATTATTCGCGCAGCCGAGGCGAACTATGGGTCAAAGGTGCAACATCGGGTAACACTCAAACTGTGATCAGCATCGCGCTGGATTGCGATGGAGACACGATCTTGCTTCAGGTCGACCAGACGGGCGCGGCTTGCCATAACGGAACGCGCACGTGTTTCGATGCTGTCATCGTTGAGGTTGCTAAATGAACACGCTTCTTGGTTCGCGAAACGGCGGCGTCGCTCCCGACCTTGAAACTTTTCGAGAACTAGCTAAAGAGCGCCGCGTCATTCCTGTTGTCCGACGCTTCTTGGCCGACGGAGTCACGGCCGTTGGTTTATTCGACGCGCTTTGCGGTGATCGTGCAGGAACCTTTTTATTGGAATCTGCAGAGCAAGGAAAACACTGGTCTCGTTATTCATTCGTAGGTGTGCGTGCTGCAGCGATGCTCACCGATGTTCAGGGCAAGGCGCGTTGGGTTGGTCGGGTGCCGCAAGGTGTTCCCACCGATGGCGCGGCAGTCGAAATTCTGCGCGACACGGTGGCGCTCTTGCAGACGACGCCACTGCCAGGATTGCCGCCACTCACCGGCGGGCTTGTTGGTTATGTGAGTTATGACATGGTCCGCCATTGGGAACGCATTCCGGATAATAATCCAGATGAAATTGGTGTTCCCGACATGGCGTTCCTTCTCGCAACTGACCTTGCGGTTCTAGATCACGCTGAAGGTTCGGTTCTTCTCATCGCTAACGCAATCAATTACGACGCAACCCATGAGCGGGTTGACGACGCTTGGGCTGATGCTGTGGCCCGTCTTGATGTTATGCAAGCTGATCTTTCAGCAGGGCGCGGACTACAACCATCCACTTTTGATCCCAATGCCGCTCCTGATGTGAAGTCGTGGACGGAACAGAGCAAATACATTGGTGATGTTGATAAGGCTAAGGAATATATCCGCGCAGGAGACGCCTTCCAGATCGTTTTGTCACAGCGGTTTTCGACGCCGTGTTCAGCCTCAGCCCTTGATGTTTATCGAATTCTGCGCACGACCAATCCCAGCCCTTACATGTATTTAGTGCGCGTTCCAGAACTTGATGGCGAAGACTTGAGTGAGAAAACTGCCTTCGAAATTGTCGGTTCATCACCTGAGGCCTTGGTCACCGTTGAGCAAGGGCACTGTGTGGTTCATCCAATTGCTGGTACCCGCAAGCGTGGTGTAACTGTCGAAGAAGATGCTGCGCTGGCTGAGGAAATGTTGGCAGATGTCAAAGAGCGAGCAGAACATCTCATGCTGGTCGACTTAGCTCGCAATGATCTTGGACGTGTCAGCGCTCCTGGCTCTGTGCAGGTCGTTGATTTCATGCAAGTCGAGCGCTACTCACATGTCATGCACCTCGTTTCAACTGTCACGAGCGAACTTGCAGATGGAAAAACCGCATATGACGCGCTCGCGGCAACTTTTCCCGCAGGAACATTGAGTGGTGCTCCAAAACCTCGAGCGATGGCGATCATTGATGAACTCGAACCGCTACGCCGAGGTATTTATGGTGGCTGTGTTGGTTACTTCGACTTTGCAGGAAACATCGACACTGCGATTGCGATTCGAACAGCAGTCGTTAAAAACAACATTGCCTATGTACAAGCTGGTGCTGGGATCGTCGCAGATTCTGTCCCGGAGCTTGAAGACGCAGAATGCCGTAATAAAGCTGCAGCAGTCCTGCGCGCGGTCGCGATCGCTGCCACGTTACAGACTGTTGAAACGTGACGTCACGTCGTTATGCCATAACGGTGCTCATGTTTGGGGCCGTTGTCACACTGATCGGTTGCTCGTTCACTTGGGCCACGGCAACTCTCACAGTGCTCACAGGAGCAGGTTCTAGAACCGTCACCGTGAGCGGTGGTGAAGCGGTACCGCAGGCGATGTCTTTGACGATAGTCGCCATTGCTGGGGCTCTCGCGTTGTTGTCGTTGCGCTCCTGGGCTCGACAAGTAGTCGGCATACTGCTCGTGGCCGTAGGCGTGGCAATCGAATTCGGGATCGTTGATTTTTTGCGCAATCCCGTGGTTGACGCGGGAAATGACACCGTGGGTTTGATCACTACAAATCTCTGGTGGGTCGTGGCGGGATTTGGGGCGCTTCTCATCGTTCTTGCGGGGGCGATGACCACGGTTTTCAGTCGTTCGTGGGGTGCGCTGGGTGCAAAATACGAGGCTGAAGGCACCCGAAAAACGAAAGTGATCTCGCCTTGGGATGTGCTAAATAGTGGCCAAGACCCGACGCTTACCCCGGCAGATCCGAAATCGGACATCGAACCTGCTTAGATAGACCCATGACTCAAGCAACCACCCCTGTCGTCGCACATGGTCACGGCAATACTCCTGCAGCATGGACGGCCGTCGTCATCATCATGATTGCCTTCGTCGTGGGGACCTTGGGCATCATGGCCGGAAACTGGGTCGTCTTTTGGATCGGTGGCGCTCTTGTTGTCGTCGGTGGGATCGCGGGCAAGGTCATGCAGATGATGGGCCTAGGGCAAACCCCACACGCGTAAGTCCAAGATTTACCAAACCCTGATCGAGAATTGATCAGGCGCCTACCTTGGCGGCATAAATCTTGCTGAATATCTGAGACGCTAGGCACATGAGTGACAGCCAGAGCGTCAAAGGTCTTGTTCTTGTCGTTGAAGATGAGCGAGCGATTTCTGATCTTTTACGGATGTACCTCACTCGTGAGGGATATGGCGTACATGTCGCTACGACAGGTCCTGATGGATTGTCATATGCCCGCACTCTGCACCCCATTGCGATCATTCTCGATGTCGGTCTGCCGGGCATGGACGGCACGGAAGTTTGCCGAGCCTTGCGCAATGAAAGTAACTGGACACCGATCCTGTTCTGCACGGCCCGTGACGAAGAAGTCGATCGCATTCTTGGCCTTGAG
>JBIIAA010000152.1:0-4012 GCA_044240165.1 Candidatus Nanopelagicales bacterium | reverse complement strand
AGGTAGCAGCTCAGGTGCGATGCGACGTACGTAATAAAAAGCTTCGCCTCCCACAAGCCAAGCGATGGGGGAGAAGCGGCAACGATCCAACGGGCCGTCGATCGTTTCTCCAGTGGCTACGTCCATCACGTAGAGCACCGACTCTTCAGTGCCTCCTTCAGAGATTTGATACGTGATGCGATCGCCCTCTTTTGACGGCTGCCAGCCATCAAGAGTGGTGAGGCCTTCTGGATCTAGGGCCATGGGATCGATAAGTACGCGCTCAATTCCGTTCTCGCTGACCAACAGCGATGCAAATTGTTCGCCGGGGCTGCGTCGCATGAAGAAGGTTCGCTCACCGCGGTAGTAAGGAGGCGAAATCGTGCCGGCACCTAAGAGTTGCTGCATGCGTCCAGCAAACCCGTCGCGTGATTGCCACGTTGAACGCTCAGCGTCCATGAGTTCACCCTGCCCGGCGACCCACGTTGTGGTCTGGGGGCTGTCAGCGGTTTCTAGCCAGCGATACGGGTCAGGAACGACCGTGCCGTGGTAGTTATCGGCTACATCTGATCGGGCGGCGCTTGGGTACGTAGGTGTCGTCACTGACTCACCATAGGCTGAACCCGTGGCTTCCTTGCATGACCTCTCGGCACTTGAGCAGGCGCGGGCGATTGCACGACGTGAGGTTTCCTCTCTGGAACTGGCAAATCACTACCTAGAGCGCTCAGATCTGCTCGATGCAACCGTTGGTGCCTTTGCCATTCGCACTCCTGAGCAGGCGCGTATTCAGGCTGCTCAAGCTGATGCTCAACTGGATCGAGTTGGCCTTTCCCCACTTCACGGTGTGGTGATTCCTCCCAAAGACTTGGACTCTTGGGCCGGCGTGGAATGTCGGTTGGGCTCTGCGGCTTTCCACTTCATCCCTGAATTCGATGATTATGTGGTCACGCGCATGAAAGAAGCAGCCTTCATTTTTACCGGCAAAACTAATACTCCTGAATTTGGACTGCCGTCCTACACCGAGCCAGACGTAGCCCCGCCAGCTCGCACTCCTTTTGACTTAACTCGCACTGCTGGCGGTTCAAGTGGTGGCGCGGCTGCCGCGGTTGCTTCTGGATTAGTTGCTGCAGCGGTTGGCTCTGACGGTGGCGGGTCCATCCGTATCCCAGCCAGCTGTTGTGGGTTGGTCGGGCTCAAGCCCAGCCGAGGACGCATCTCCAACGGCCCGACTGGCGAAGGTGTCGGTGAACTAGTTGTGCATGGGCCGATTGCTCGCACCGTCAGTGATGCCGCCGCAATTTTGGATGCACTCGCCGCACCCTTTGTGGGCGATCTTTTTATTGCGCCCAGGCTTGCGCGTGGGAGTTCGTTCTTGCAAGCAACCTTGGCCCCACCTGAGCAGTTGCGCATTGGTCGCTTTGCGACGCCAATTATCGTTGATGTTCCTGTCGATCCTGAAGTTTTGCGGGCCTACGAGAATGCATCTGCGTTACTTGAATCCTTAGGGCATGAAGTTGTAGACATGGCAGTGCCATTTCCTGCAGATATTTTTTCATATTTTGAGATTCTCTGGAGCTCGCTGACGGCTGCTGCGCCACTCGACGACGAGCAGTTTGAAAAGGTGCGGCCGCTGACTCGTTGGCTTTACGCCAAAGGCCAAGACGTATCGGGGGCGCAACTTGCTCGCACGGTCTCCGGTCTTCGCACCATCGCGCGGGATTCGCTGCAAAAGATGAGTGCTTACGACGTGATTCTCACACCCACTCTTGCTCAGTTACCGCCACTGATTGGTGCCATGCGCAATGACGAGGATCCAGCAGCCGATTTCGCTGCACAGTGTGCTTTCACGCCGTTCACCTCGCCGTTCAACATGACAGGTCAACCAGCGATCTCGGTGCCACTGCATTGGACTGATGCGGGCCTACCGGTAGGCATACAACTTGTTGGTCGACTTTTTGATGAGTACACCCTGATTGCTTTAGCTGCACAACTTGAAACAGCCCAGCCTTGGCTCCATCAACACCCAGAAATCTGGTGAGGGACACGCATGTCTGAACAAGCACTCAATCCAACATTGGTAGAGCTCGCACATCTGTGTGGTGTAGCCACGCAGTACTGGGATCAGTCCGGTGGCGAAGTGTTGATTGGCGTTGAGACTCTGCAGGCCGTGCTGGCCTCGCTTGGCTATGAGACATCAACTGATGAGTTGCTCGAAGCCGCTCTTGAGCATGCTCGCACGCGTGACTGGCGACGCATGTTGCCTGCGTTTGCGATCGGTATTCAGGGCCAAGATCGTCGCCTTTGGGTGCATGTCACACATGGTGATCCCGCACAGGTGTGGGTTGAAGCTGAAGATGGTTTTCGCACGGACCTTATGCAGATGGATTACTGGGTTGAGCCGATGTGGGTAGACGGGGTGCAAATAGGCGAAGCAAGTTTCACTATTCCTGGTGATTTACCGATTGGTTATTACACAGTTCACGCAACATCTGACAACCGCTCTGAAGTTTCACAATTAGCGATGACTCCGGCTCGTCTGGACTTTGAAAGCATCACTGGTGAACGCCAGTGGGGGTTCATGGAGCAGATGTATGCAACTCGATCGCGCAACTCTTGGGGATTGGGCGATCTTCGCGACTGCGCAGATGTCGCAACGTGGAGTGCCACCGAGTTCGGCGCAGGTTTCTTGCTTATCAATCCGTTACATGCCGCAGCACCAACCAAGCCGATGGCTCCGTCACCATATTTGCCAGTAACGCGTCGCTTTTCTAATCCGATGTATCTACGCATTGAAGATATTCCTGAGTTCGATTCTTTGAGTCGTAGGAATCGCAAGCGCATTGAAAAGCTTGGAGCACCACTACGCGCACTGAACACCACGAATGAATACCTTGATCGAGATCTAGTCTGGGAGGCTAAGCGCACAGCACTCGAACTCATTTTTTCCGATGGCCTCACACAAAGCAGAGCGAGTCAGTTCGCTGATTATTGCCAGCGTGAAGGACAAGGGCTAGTCGACTTCTCCATTTGGTCAGGCTTGTGTGATGTCTACGGAAATGATGAATCCCAGTGGCCACCTCAATTCACAGATGCGAGAAAAGCTGAGCTCAAGTCATTCGTCTTTGTTCATGGAAAAAATGTGCAATTCCACATGTGGATGCAGTGGATCTTTGATGAGCAACTCGCTCGCACTCAAGGTGCTGCAAAAACTGCTGGTATGGCTATTGGAATCATGCACGATTTGGCAGTCGGCGTTCATCCAGAAGGTTCAGATGCTTGGGCTTTGCGAGGTGTATTAGCGCAAGGGATGGGCGTTGGGGCACCGCCAGATATGTACAACCAACTTGGTCAAAATTGGCATCAGCCGCCGTGGCATCCCGTTGCCTTAGCCGAAGCCAAATACATTCCTTATCGAGATCTGCTGCGCACGATGATGCGTCACGCGGGAGGTTTACGCATTGATCACGTGCTTGGACTCTTCCGACTGTGGTGGGTACCAAGTGGCATGCATGCCGATAAAGGCACGTTCGTGCGACTTGATTTTGAAGCGATGATTGGCATTCTTGTTCTCGAGGCGCATCGCGCAAATGTCGTGGTCATCGGTGAGGATCTAGGCACTGTTGAACCTTGGGTGCAAGAAGTGCTGCACGATCGAGGCATCTTGGGCACCAGTGTGCTGTGGTTTGAATCCGAAGCAGACGGTTCACCTCTGCTTCCTGCGAAGTGGCCAAGCGAAGTGTTAGCAAGTGTGACGGTGCATGACTTGCCTCCCACCGCCGGTTTCTTGCGCGATGAGCATGTGCGTATTCGTCACGAATTGAACTTGCTTGCGCGCCCAGTTGAAGATGAGCGAGCCGATGCAAAGCGAAGCCGCGAAGCCTGGGCAGAGATTTTGCGTGAACAAGGCTGGCTGGCTCAAGACGCGGATCTTGCCACGCAGGAAGGTCTTGATGCGATGGCGATCGCACTGCATCGCGCCTTAGGGGCATCCCCGGCACGGCTCTTGGGTGTGGCCTTAACTGATGTGATTGGT
>JBIIAA010000151.1:0-4046 GCA_044240165.1 Candidatus Nanopelagicales bacterium | reverse complement strand
CATTCAAAACAGCTGAAGCGTTGAACTTCGGCATGATCGGCATCAACGACATCAACCCCACCTCCGCTGCAGTGCCCTTTGGTGGCATGAAAGAAAGCGGACTAGGACGCGAAGGCGCCCGCGAAGGAATCCTGGAATACCTAGACTCCAAAGTCCTCGGCATAGCACTGTAGTTCCATTTCGAATCATAAGTTTGTGAAATGAACGTCACGCTGGTGGTTCGACGTCTAGGAGTTTCAACTTCGCGGAGGTAACGGATTCAAATGAGCGCTGACATTTCAATTGGGCCAAGGCCGTTAGGGCCAGCTGATGCATCGCCACCTCGACGCATCAATTCAATTAGGCGCACATCGACGATAGATTCCACTTGGTCGGATGGCATGCATGCCAATCGGGAGGTCACGGGCTTTGCTCGTGACCTCATCACTCCTGATTTGGGTCGCGAACCCATTTTGGTTGCTCAAGATGAGTTGTTTGCGGTTATCGAACCCAATCGGTCAATTGTCAGTCTCAAAACTTTTCCGGAACGAGAAGACATTCACACGTTGGTCGATGCTGGAAATCGTCGTTATTCGCGTTGGCAGATATCCAAGAAGCTCCCGCAGGAGGCAGAAAGCGGTACTCCGCTGTACCTATTGCTTGACGATCTCATTGGGGTATTTGTGGTCGAGCATGTAGCCGGCGGTATCTGGAATGCTGAGGATCCCACGAGTTTGTCTGCATCGATGCTGGCAAATGACACGGAGTCCTCATTGAATCTGCCTGTAGTACGGGAACAACGTGTGATGGCAGGCACCTGCGCAGGTCTTGCACCGGGGTCAGATGCTTTGAATTCTGATGGCACATATCGGGGACCGATGAGAAATTCGTCTGTTCCGGTTATCGAAAATGTCGCTGATAATTGGGGTTGGCATTCTTTACCCAATTTGGAAGGAATGTCCCACCGCCGCGCGAGAAGAATTGATGTGTGGGTGGACCAAGAACAGGTGCATGTGGAAGCGTTCTTCCAGGATTCATTTACGCATCCGAGCGGGCAAAGGTATGCGGCTCACGAGTACAACGTTTTTGCCACTGCTGATCTGGAGTCAGGCAACGTAGTATCAATTTCTGCTGAGCCTCGAATATTGCCACTCGATTTGTGTCCGCTCGCGACACAATCAGTACACAAACTTATTGGGCATTCATTGCAAGGCTTTAGAGATTCAGTGAACAAGTTACTTCCAGGGGTCGAAGGGTGCACTCATATGAATGACACCCTTCGATCCCTAGCTGAAGTACCCGTCTTAGTCAGACAACTGCTTGAGGCAACTTCATAAATATTTCCTAGGCGATTTAATGAGTTATTTCGCTAATGGATCACGAGGGAGTCCTAGCAATCTTTCAGCAATAACATTTCGGGAAATTTCTGAGGTGCCACCTGCGATGGTCGAGCATCGCGCTTGAAAATAGCTGTAGATCAATTCATCTTCAGACATGAGGCCCGCGGCGCTTGCAATATCCATACCCAATTCAGCAACCCGTTGCTGAGTCTCGGCCTGAACAATCTTGGTGATGTTGCCTTCTGGCCCAGGTGCACCCCCAGCAACTGCTCTGACTGCCTGTCGACGATTCATCGCGCTGAGGGCCTCTTCAATTCCTAACAAACGACCGGTTTGGCGGGAAAAGACAGCATGATCGACCGGGTGCTTTTCAAGTAAGGCGAGTAGGTCGGTTGCTCGATTGCCCATGTCAATATTGCCACCGATTGACACGCGTTCATTTCCCAGTGTTGCGCGTGCAACGAGCCACCCGCCGTTCACTTCACCAATAACGTCAGCATCTGAAATGAAGACATCATCGAAGAAAACCTCACAAAAATGCGACCCTCCGTTTATTTGCTTCAGGGGACGAATTGTGACGCCAGGTGCGGTCATATTAATTGCAACCATTGTTACGCCTGCATGTTTTTGAGCATCTGGATCTGTGCGAACTGTTCCCATGCCCATAGTCGCAGTAGCAGCTCCACTCGTCCACACTTTTTGGCCGTTAATCTTCCAGCCACCTTCAACTTTTGTGGCCCGTGTTTGAATTGCTGCCGCGTCTGATCCGGCATTGGGTTCGCTAAAGAGTTGGCACCAATTATCTTCATCGATGAGGCTCTTGTGGATCCAACGATCAATTTGATCGGTGGATCCCATTTGAAGAATCGTTAATGTGACCCAGCCACTGATGCTTAAATCAGGTACGTGAACATCAGCGAATTCCTGAGCGATCACAAGTTGCTCAACTGCACCGGCTCCCAGCCCGTATGGCTTCGGCCAGTGCGGAACAAGGTATCCACTGGTCGCGAGTTTCTCGCGACGCTGGGATTCTGGGGTCTCGCGAATCATTCTCGCAGCCTCGCGAGCCGATGTCCGATACTGCTCTGCTTCAGGTGGCAGCGCGATAGTGGCGGCTCTCAAATTTCCGACTTTGACGGATTCATAGATGTTGTCTTGAGCAGCACCGATAGTACCGGCGATTGTCGAAAGTGCGCGAGCGTGCCTGAGAAATAGATGAGCGTCATGTTCCCAAGTAAAACCAATTCCACCATGAAGTTGAATACACAGTTCTGCATTTTTTACAGCGGCTTCCAACGCGGTGCTTGCAGCCACCGATGCTGTCAAAGCAGCGTATTCGTCGGCTGAGTTTGATGCAGCATCCCAAACCGCCGCAGTTGCAAGCTCGGTATTAATAAGCATGTTGGCAGCATGATGCTTCACTGCCTGAAACGTTCCGACTGGACGCCCAAATTGTTCACGAACCTTTACGTACGCAGTTGACATCTCGGTCACGGCTGCGGCCACTCCCGTAGCCTCAGCAGCGACGAGGAGCCTTCCGATTGATAGGGCACCTCGGAAAGCACCCGTTAGAATTCGGTTCTTATCTACCGAAACATTATCGAGTGTTACCCGGGCTAGCCGGAGTGACGGATCAAATGAAGTTGTCCCAGATATTTTTACACCTGAATCGTTCGAATCCACGATAACCATGTCGTCACCAAGTCGCAGCACAAGAAACTGTGCGATCGACGCGCCAGCAACTAGCCCAGCATCACCGCTGACCTGACCGTTGCTGTGTGTCAAGGACCCGCCGAGGCCGACTGAACCAACTGCAGAACCGCTAGCTAGTGCCTGTAGCACATCAGTGCACCCTGAACTATTTTGAGAGGAAGCAATTGTGGATGAAGCCCAAGTTGTGGTGAGGAGTGCGCCACCGCTGACACACCGTCCGAGTTCCTCCAAGATCACGACGAGTTCAACCAAGGATGCGCCTTGCCCGCCTACTTCCTCAGCAAGGGCGAGTCCTTGCCAACCAAGCGAAGCCATGTCATCCCAGAAGTTAGGGAGTTCGCAGGCATCCGAATTGAGCTGCCGTCTGAAATCTTGAAGTCCTCCATGTGATTGCATGAAAGATCGGGCAATTTTTCCCAGTTCAATTTCATCGGCGCTGATAGCAATAGCCATGTGGTTATCTCCTTATGCGTACGGCTTCGGTCAATTTCGAAGGGTTGTCGACTTTTGTACTTTTCGTGTCTAATTCGTTACTTCGTAAAATACTTTGAATGATTTTGAGAGCCATCTCTTTACAATCACTTTACTTAGTATAGTGAAGTGGATGACTACAGCAACTCAATAGTTGACCTCGGATCGAACTAATTTCGCTGATACCTGGGGTTCGTCTAGGCGAGACCCAACGAAAGGAACAAACAATGGCAGATTTAGAAATTGAAAAAAACCGTGCTAATCACACCATGGTTATCAGATTCAATCGCCCCGACTCATTGAACGCCTTGACTCCGGAGATGAACGCGGGAGTCCGTGATGCGGTAGCCGAACTAGTTGCTGACCCAGATATGCGAGTTTGCATTGTCACGGGCACAGGGCGTGCGTTTTCGGCCGGCGCTGATTTAAAAGCGATGGTGGTAAGCAATGCCAAGCGCGATCAGCTTCAATCGGCATTCGCTCTTGGAGAGATCTCAGCCGATGACTATATTTCCCAATTGCGTGAGGCCTCGGGTGGTGAGT
>JBIIAA010000050.1:0-13762 GCA_044240165.1 Candidatus Nanopelagicales bacterium | reverse complement strand
TATTCCCATTTGGTCATGTTCTGACCCTAGCGATAGCGACCTGCGCGCGTTGCGGCTCCTCGGATTACGCTGGAGTTATGGTCAATTGGTCGGGTACCGCGCTGCATGTGGTTTCCGGCAAGGGTGGTGCGGGAAAGACCACTGTTGCTGCAGCTCTGGCAATCAATTTGGCGCGCGACGGCAAGCGCACCCTGCTCATGGAAGTCGAGGGTCGACAGGGAATTGCTCAACTGTTTGACACGGCTCCGCTCCCCTACGAAGAGCGTCGGATCGCGATCGCGCCTGGCGACGGCGAAGTCTGGGCCTTGGCTGTTGACGCAGACGATGCCCTCATTGACTACCTAGCAACCTTTTACAACCTCGGTCGAGCCGGTTCTGCTTTGCGGAAAATGGGAGCAATCGATTTCGCCACGACACTTGCCCCTGGGCTGCGGGATGTGTTGCTGACCGGGAAAGCCTGCGAGCTCGTTCGCCGCAAGATCAAGCGCGCGGCGAATGCCTATGACGCTGTAGTAATTGACGCGCCACCCACCGGCCGCATCGCACAATTCCTTAATGTGACCGCGCAGGTGTCTTCGCTAGCAAAGACCGGGCCGATTCACCGTCATGCTGAAATGGTGATGGGAGTCATTGGTTCGCCGCAAACGGCGGTCCACCTTGTGACACTTCTTGAGGAAATGCCGGTACAAGAAACGATTGATGGCATCCACGAACTAGAGCGCGTGAACTTACCTACGGGCGCCGTATTCGTGAACATGACCAGAAACCCGATCCTTGATGAAAAACAAAGCGCAAAGGTGCGCAAAGGAACGTTGACGATAAAGAAGATAAGCGAGGCAGCAGTTGCTGCCGGCATTCGCCAGCCGGCTGACGTTTTGGCAGTTGGCTTGCTGCAGGAAGCTAACGATCACGTGCAACGCACAGATTTGGAAACTCGTGAACGTGCGCGAATCGACGAGTTAAACGTGCCAACGATCACGCTGCCCTATTTGACTCGTGGAATTGATCTGGGCAGTTTGTATGCGCTTGCCGAGATTATGTATGACGAGGGTGTGCGATGAGTGCCTTCAAGATTGACGCGCCACTCTTTGACGTAGATGCACTCGTGCTGAACCCAGAGATTCACATAATCGTGTGCACTGGCGCCGGCGGCGTAGGAAAAACGACTGCTGCTGCTGCGCTTGCATTACGGGCGGCAGAGAATGGCCGAAAGGTCTGCGTGCTCACCATTGATCCTGCACGCAGACTTGCGCAAGCAATGGGTGTTGAGACTTTGGACAACACCCCACGCCGCGTTGTGGGTATTGAACAACACGTGGGAACCGGATCATTGGACGCAATGATGCTGGATATGAAACGCACCTTCGACGAAGTCGTTGAAGCGCATTCAGATCCTGAGCGTGCCAAGCAGATTCTGGAAAATCCCTTTTATCAATCCCTGTCGTCTTCATTTGCTGGAACGCAGGAATACATGGCGATGGAAAAACTCGGTCAGTTACATACGCAAGCCCGAACAGAAGGAACCTGGGATCTCATCGTCGTAGATACCCCGCCTTCGCGCAGCGCCCTGGATTTTCTTGATGCACCCGCGCGGTTGGGTTCATTTCTTGATGGCAAGTTCATTCGAATCCTCTCTGCCCCCGCCCGAGGTGCCGGAAAAGGCATAGGAAAAATCGCTGCTGTTGGCTTTAGCTTCTTCACCAGCGCTCTGTCGAAGATTTTGGGTTCGCAGGTCTTAAACGATGTAGGAGCTTTCGTGACCGCGATTGACTCAACGTTTGGGGGCTTTCGTGAACGTGCTGACGCAACGTATGCGCTTCTGAAGGATTCACATACCTCGTTCATCGTGATCGCGGCTCCTGAGCCCGATGCGCTACGTGAAGCCTCCTACTTTGTGGAACGACTCCATGCTGATTCCATGCCCCTTGCCGGACTTGTCTTGAATCGGGTGCAAGAGGTGACCTTGGCGGCTGTTTCGCGCGAGCAGGCCCTTGCAGCCGCAGAGGTACTGGAACTTGGGGATGCAACCCAGCAACTGGCAGCGGCGTTGCTAGAACTTCATTCTGAACGTGCCGCGATGGTGAAACGCCAACAAGACGTTGCAGCAAGATTTACATTGGCTCATCCAGGAGTCCCGGTGGTGACAGTCGTTGCGTTACCGCAGGACGTACATGATCTGGGTGGACTTCGTGCAATCGGCGAGCTTCTCGCAGATTAGGAAACGCGAGATACGGTGACGGTTCCGCGAGCAAAGTCATCGCTAGCGTTTTGTAGCAACATGCTCCATGAAGCAACGTTTGGACGGCGGCGAAGCAGCGCGCGGCGCTCACGTTCGGTCATGCCACCCCAGACGCCAAATTCAACGCGATTGTCGAGTGCATCGGACAAACATTCAGTGCGAACGACGCAGCCTGAACAAATTGCCTTCGCTCGATTTTGTGCTGCACCTTGAACAAACAACGTATCCGGATCTGAGGTCTTACAAGCTGCGTCTGCTGCCCAATCACTGTCAACACTCATTCCGAATGGCCCCTTAAACTCTGGAATCTGACCGCTTTGCGGTGATCCGTACCCATATCCGACTGACTTAATCTACGCAGACGACAACCGGGCGAATAGGTTCAGAAGGACTATTCAATACTAGTTATTTATGACTATTAGATATGACTGTTAACTCATGCCAATTGCGGATTTAACGGTAGCCGCAACAAATCCACCATCCGCGCGACCCTTGACCGCAGGTTGCACCAATTTCATCACTGCACCAAGGGCTGCTCCACCCGTTGCCCCTCCTGCTTGCACCTGGGCAACCGCGGCATCAATGATGGCCCGGACTTCATCTTCAGTCATCATCGAAGGCAGGTATTTCCCGAGAATTTCAAGTTCTTCACGCTCTTTTGCAGCCAAATCCGGGCGCTGGGCCTCGTCATAGGCCGTAGCAGCCTCTCGGCGCTTCTTAGCCTCACGCCCAAGCACCGTAAGCACGTCCTCATCGCTGAGCACTCGAGCTTCCTTGCCCGCCACTTCTTCGTTGGTGATGGCCGTGAGAGCCATCCGAAGGGTGGACGAAGTAAGAGCGTCGCGGGCCTTCATTGAGGTTGTCAGATCCGCGTGCAATTGCTCCTTGAGTGATGTCATAACCACATTGTGGCCTACCCACGACTTGGTGGGAACGCCTTTGAGATGTCACCATCAACCTATGGGTCTTGGCAAAGCACTGGTGCGCACTGCTGCCGTAGGGGCAGCCGGGCTGGCGTACGCCTACTGGGAGGCCCAACAGTTCACCCTGCGCCGCACCGAAATCACCGCGTTGACTCACGGCCAAGCTGACTTGCGCATCCTGCACCTTTCAGATTTGCACTTCATCCCGGGCCAAGAAAAAAAGCGTGCCTGGCTGCGCTCATTGCGCAACACCAATCCTGACGTCATCGTGGTCACAGGAGATTTCTTAGCCCACGTGGATGCCATCCCGCATGTCATCGAGAGCCTTGATCCACTCTTTGACATTCCAGGGGTCTTTGTTCTTGGTAGTAACGACTACTACGCGCCGCGACCAATTAACCCTGCCAAATATTTCAGCGGTCCATCACAACTTGAACCGCATCGCCCGATGCTGCCTTGGCGCGACCTCGTTGATGGATTGCAAGACATGGGCTGGACTGATCTTTCAAACAGCTCGGCCACAATCACTGCTGACGGGCGCAGCTTAGAAATGCGCGGCGTTGACGATCCACATATTGGCCGTGATCGGTATCAAGAAGTTGCTGGTGCATTTGATGCATCTGCAGATCTTGCAATCGGTGTCGTGCATGCTCCCTACACTCGCGTCCTTGATGGCTTCGTTAGCGATGGTGCAGATCTCGTTCTCGCCGGGCACACACATGGCGGGCAACTTCGTATCCCCGGATACGGAGCCCTCGTTACCAACTGCGATCTAGACCGGTCCAAGGCACGCGGGCTTTCACACTATGAAGTCTTAAGTCCCGACGGCGGCTTCCACGAAGCGCCATTGCACGTGTCAGCTGGTTGCGGAACCTCGCCGTATGCGCCCTTTCGTTTTGCGTGCCGCCCCGAAGCAACCTTGCTGACCCTTACGGCACCAGTTTCGGCCAATCTTCGTTAGACTGCACCAACTTTGCGCGTACGGTTGCATGCGCCAAAATTAGCCCGCCGGAGTCGCCAAGGCCAAAGGAGGAACAGTGATGGACCGTCGTCCTGCTGTTCGCGATCTCGGAAAAGTCACCGGCAAGTACGTGCAATCCATGGGTTGGCGTTCGGTCAACAATCATCTGAATATTTCGATGGTCAACAGGTACGTGTACTTCGAGGTGCCAAAAGCTGGTTGCGGCACGATGAAATCCACGCTGGGTGGATTGGAGGCAGCACGCTTCCATGAGTCACTTGTTGAACTCGTGCAAGACAACCCACATCAGCGAAAAAATGCAACACCATTTGTGAAGCCTTACCAACTTCCAAATGATGAAATCGAAGAGATTCTTACCAGCCGCAAGTTCACTCGCTTTGCTGTTGTTCGAGAACCAGCTTCGCGTTTGCTTTCTGGCTGGTTAGAGAAGATTAATCAGGGCCTTCCGCAAGCTGACCCGATTTTTGCCATTCTGCAAGAACAGGGTCGCGCGCCCGAGGCTCCTAAAGATATTTCATTCGCAGACTTCCTTGATGTGGTGTGCGCACTACCTTCCCGGCAGCAAGATCCGCATTGGCGTCGCCAAAGCGATCACATTGGTTTGGAGTTCATTAAGTTCAATGAACTCATCCACCTGGAGGATCTTGAAAACTCGTGGGATTTGCTAGGCAAACTCACAGGTGCGCCCGGCTTGAAAGAAGACTTCTTTTGCAAGAAAGCCACCCATGCTGGTTCGCATATGAACGAGCACTACACGCCTGAATTGCTGGCAAAGGTCGCTACCTCCTATGCCAAGGACTACGAGGCCTTCGGTTATGCCGTACCGAAGTTGGGTTAGAGCAACTCAAGAGGCCTATGCGCCTCTTGGCGATCCAACGCATTCGCAAGGCGCCGAAAAATACATGAAGAACATCGCGCCATTCATCGGGATCGGTACGGTGCCTCGGCGCGCTGCTCTCAAAGCAGCCTGGAAACCTCTGCCCGCTCTCGATGAAGCAAATCTCGCAGAATTTTGTTTGGCCATGTGGAAGTTACCTGAACGCGAGTATCAATATGCAGCTTGTGATCTCTTGGCGTGGAACAAAACTGCTCGCAGTCCTGACTTCTTGATCCATCCATTAAAAGAACTCATCATCGAAAAGTCTTGGTGGGACACGATCGATGCCTTGAATGCCAATGCCGTAAACCCATTAATTCGTGAGCACCCAGAACTCGTGAAAACCATGTGGGAGTGGATCGAGTCGGACAACATCTGGCTGGTACGCGTGGCAATTCAGCACCAGCGAGGCAATCGCGACAAGACAGATCTTGGTTTACTTTTCGCAATGTGCGAACCGCATGTAGGCGAAAAGAACTTCTGGATTGCCAAAGCCATTGGTTGGGCTTTGCGAGATGCTTCCGGTTATTGGCCAGATGAGGTTCAGCGATACATCACCAAACATCCCGATATTTCAAGTGTTGCTCGTCGTGAAGGTCAGCGCGGCGTGGATCGTGCGCTGATCAAGAAACTACTTTGAAGCTGCGACAATCTCCGCGATCTGCACAGCGTTTAGAGCTGCCCCCTTACGAAGATTGTCGTTGCTGACAAACAGAACCAGCCCCTTGTTATCTGCAACGGACTGATCTTGACGGATCCGCCCAACCAATGAGGGATCTGCACCAGCGGCAGCAAGCGGCGTTGGCACATCGACTACCTCAACCCCAGGAGCGGCAGCAAGGAGCGCTGTCGCTTCGGCAGCGGTGATCGCCCGCTCGAATTCCAGATTGATTGAAAGTGAGTGACCGGTGAACACCGGGACCCGAACACAGGTGCCCGAAACCAACAAGTTTGGAATGTCGAGAATCTTTCGACTTTCGTTGCGCAGTTTCTGCTCTTCATCAGTCTCGAGCGAACCATCATCAGCAAGGCTGCCCGCAAACGGAATCACGTCAAAAGCGATAGGAGCGACGTACTTCACTGGTGTTGGGAACTGCACAGCATCTCCCCGATGAGTGAGCGCCTCAATGTCTTGGCCAACAACCGCACGCACTTGAGAAGCGAGTTCTTCGACTCCAGCAAGTCCAGATCCTGAAACAGCCTGGAAAGTGCTGACGACAAGACGAAGTAATCCAGCGGCTTGATGTAGTGGCTTCAAGACCGGCATCGCTGCCATGGTGGTGCAGTTCGGATTAGCGATGATTCCCTTACGCATCTCTGCGATCGCCTCTGGATTCACCTCGCTGACAACTAGCGGAACGTCAGGATCCATGCGCCAGGCAGAGGAGTTATCAATAACGACAGCACCTGCAGCCGCGTACTTCGGCGCTAGGACTTTCGAAGTTGAACCACCCGCAGAAAACAAGGCGATATCAATACCTGTGAGATCTGCCGTTTCAGCATTCTCGACGACGATGTCTTCACCGCGAAAAGGCAAGGTGGTTCCTGCTGAACGAGCCGATGCCATGAAGCGAATGCGCTCGATCGGGAAGTTGCGTTCTTCGAGCAAGCCGCGCATCACTGCACCAACCTGTCCCGTCGCGCCAACGACAGCTACATGCATTGGGCGACTCATCGTCCGCTTCCTCCGTAGACCACTGCTTCACCGTCAACATCTAGACCAAATGCAGTGTGAAGAGCTTGAACTGCACGCTTAGCGTCATCGACGCGAGTCACTACCGAAATACGAATCTCGGAAGTAGAAATCATTTCTACGTTGATGTCGGCCTCAGCAAGGGCAGTGAAGAAATCAGCAGAGACACCCGGATGTGAACGCATTCCGGCACCAACGAGTGACACCTTGGCGACCTGATCATCAATGATGAGACTCTCAAAGCCGATTGCCGAACGCTTGCTTTCGAGGGCCTCAAGGGCTTTCTTTGAAGTACCAACCGGACAAGTAAATGACACATCCGTGCGCCCAGTTGCCGCGGCTGAAATGTTCTGCACAATCATGTCGATGTTGATAGATGCATCAGCGAGCGCGCGAAAGATAGCGGCCGCTTCACCTGGTTTATCCGGCACACCAACGACAGTGATTTTTGCATCATTCACATCTGAAGCGACACCTGAAATAATCGGCTGTTCCATGGCTTTTCCTTCTGCGATTGCGGTAGCGATAACTTCCGGAGACACGACGAACGTGCCATCAAGTTGAGAGAATGACGAGCGAACGTGGATTGGCACATCGAAACGTCGCGCATATTCAACGCAGCGAAGATGTAGCACTTTTGCGCCCACTGCTGAGAGTTCCAGCATTTCTTCGTAGGTAACAAATGGCACTCTGCGTGCAGCCGGAACAATCCGCGGGTCAGCGCTGAAGATGCCGTCAACGTCGGTGTAGATCTCGCAGACCGATGCCTTCAAAGCTGCTGCGAGCGCAACCGCTGTGGTGTCAGAACCGCCGCGGCCAAGTGTGGTGATGTCCTTGGTGTCATACGCAACGCCTTGGAACCCGGCAACGATCGGAATCGCGCCAGCGACAAGAGCCTCTTGAATCCGAGCCGGGGTCACGTCGATTATTCGAGCCGCGCCATGCGCAGCGTCAGTGATGAGGCCAGCTTGCGAACCTGTGTATGACCGAGCGTCTTCGCCAAGGTCGGCAATCGCCATTGCCAACACAGCCATCGAAATGCGTTCCCCTGAGGTCAGAAGCATGTCCATTTCACGCGCTGGCGGGTTACTCGAAACTTGATTGGCTAAATCCAAGAGCTCATCAGTCATGTCACCCATCGCTGAAACAACGACAACAACTTCGTTCCCGGCGAGTTTGGTATCGACAATGCGGCGCGCAACGCGCTTCACGCTCTCAGCGTCTGCAACGCTTGAGCCACCGAATTTCTGCACAATCAAGGACACGATCAGGAAGTCTACCCGCCGAAACGTAAGCGTTTTCCTTCGGCTATTGCCTCACAAAACAAGGGTAGGACTAGGACAAGAGCCTTAAACCCGACGACGACCCTCAAATGCGCGCCCAAGGGTGACTTCGTCTGCATATTCAAGATCGCCGCCGACCGGAAGGCCACTAGCAAGGCGTGACACCGCGATGCCCAGCGGTGAAATCAAACGTGCCAGGTAGGTAGCGGTCGCTTCACCCTCGAGATTTGGGTCAGTGGCAAGAATAATTTCAACAATTCCCGCATCAGAAAGTCGAACCATTAATTCGCGAATGCGCAGGTCATCAGGGCCGATGCCTTCGATGGGACTGATCGCTCCGCCAAGCACGTGATAGCGGCCCTTGAACTCGCGCGTTTTCTCAATCGCAACGACGTCTTTTGATTCTTCAACCACGCAAAGGATTGTTTGATCGCGGCGCGGATCGCGGCAGATTCGACACTCTTCTTGTTCAGCGACGTTTCCGCACACCGAACAAAATCGAACCTTCTCTTTGACTTCGCGCAAGGCATCAGCCAAACGCAATACATCAGTTGGGTCCGCGGAAAGAATATGAAAGGCGATGCGCTGTGCGCTTTTTGGGCCCACGCCCGGAAGCCGACCCAGTTCATCAATGAGGTCTTGAATAATGCCTTCGTACATCAGTGCTCAATCTCGCCAATTTGAGTTGCGCCCAATGCGCGAATTGCTAAATCAACGCCCGACTCATCATCTTGATCTTCATCATCAATGCTTGGCGCATCGACCTCTGCAGGTGCCGCCATCGATACAGCTCCACCACTACCGCTGGGAGCAACTGCATTCGGCGCCAACACAACATCAATACGCACATCAGCACGCATCACATCAAGAATTGCCTGCCGAAGACGCTCGTCGTGTCCGCTCGTTCGAGCGTTATTAACTTGCCCCGCGTTAGGAACACCAACTGCCAAAGTGCCATTTGCGACCGACAGTGGCTGGGAAGCGTTAAAGAGCATCCAAGCTACGCGGGAATACGTCTTGGTTGCTTCCATCACCGCCGGCCACATAGTCACGAAATCCGAGAGTGGTGGTGCCTCACCAATGGCACCGCTCACTGGCCCAGTAGGCGCGGTGACTTCAGCAGGCTGTGTTTGAGCAGGTGGGCCGGCCTTAGGGATCTTCGGTGCTGCTGACTTCGAAGCAACTGCTGCCGGTTCCGCAACCACAGGTACGCGACTCACCGCTGTCTCGGTTTCAACCTCAGGTGCTGATTCGTCATCCACGAGTGCGTCAACGATCAAGCCTGCTGTCGATGGCGCGATGTCAGAAAGCTTGCGAGCAACGGGCGGAGCAGAAGCCAATGGCGCTGAAGCCGATGGCGCAGCAGCGTGTGTAGCTGTGCCAGGTTTCGCAGCAAGAATCGCATCAACTGGCGCAGAAGCAAGACGGCGCTCTATTTGATCAAGGCGGGCGCGAAGCCCGCGTTCATCAGCATCAATCGCTGGCAGCAACAATCGTGCACACATCAGTTCGAGTTGAAGCCGAGGCGCCGTTGCACCTTTCAACTCGCCCAGTGCTTCGCTGACGATGTCTGCTGCTCGAGAAAGTTCCGCAGTTCCAATCAATTTCGATTGTTCAAGTTCGCGGGCGATGAGTTCATCTGGTCCATCAATCAGTGCAGCCGCGGCGGCACCGGGCACATGCTGCAGCACGATCAAATCTCGAAGGCGTTCAACGAGGTCGCTAACAAAGCGACGCGGCTCGTGACCTGCATCCATAACTTTTTCAATCGTGCCAAATAGCGCAGCACCTTCGCGTGCAATCAAAGCATCGACGGTTTCATCAAGCAAAGTCAGATCGGTCATGCCAAGTTGCATCACGGTATCGGCGTAAGTCACGCCTTCAGGTCCGGAACCCGCAATGACCTGACCAAGAATGGAAAGACTGTCGCGCACACTTCCTGCGCCTGCTTTTGCGATCAACGCAAGCGCACCAGCATCGGCAGACACACCTTCTTGTTCACAAATCGATGCGAGGTGAATTTGAAGTTCTCGTGCTGACACCAACCGGAAGGTGTAGTTGTGTGTACGCGAACGAATTGTTGGCAGCACTTTGTCGACTTCGGTAGTCGCAAAGATAAAGCGCACGTGAGGCGGCGGCTCTTCGACAAGTTTCAAAAGCGCATTAAATCCAGCAGACGTGACCATGTGGGCCTCATCGATGATGTAGACCTTGTAACGAGATGAAGCCGGAGCAAACATCGCGCGCTCACGAAGATCTCGGGTGTCTTCAACACCGCCATGGCTGGCTGCGTCCAATTCAATGACATCGATCGAGCCTGCGCCATTGGGCGCAAGATCAAGACAGCTTTGGCACACACCGCAAGGCGTAGGTGTTGGGCCTTGCTCACAGTTCAGCGAGCGGGCCATGATGCGCGCGGTTGAAGTCTTGCCACACCCTCGCGGTCCAGCAAACAGGTACGCGTGGTGCGTGAGGTTGTTCTGTAAAGCTCGGGTCAGTGGCCCCGTGACGTGCTCCTGGCCGACTACTTCTGACAGCGAAGCTGGGCGGTAGGTGCGGTACAAGGCCATAGACACGGGTTCCACTCTATTGGCTCGGACCGACGTCCAAATGCAGGATCAAAGGACCTAATTCTTGACCACGGCTATAGGCATCGTGAAGCCTGAGTAAGTCTGACCAGGCCAGCCCATTGAGCGAACCTTCACATTCAGAACGCCCTGGGGAACATTTGACATCGAGAAAATGGAAGTCTGCCGAGCATCTGTGCCAATAGGGTCTCTCAGAACCGTCCAAGTGGTGAATCCAGGCCACATATATGAGAGCTCATAGGCTGAGACATTGCTTCCACCAAGCAAATCTGCTGACGGAGTGGTCCAACTCATCGTGAGATTGCCAGTTACCGATGAATAGGTTGCGTTGAAATTCACTGGTACCGGAAGCGCGCTGGTGAATTGGCGTTGGGGTGATTGCGGAGATGGCTGGGATCGTTTACCGCTCGTGGTCAGAGTTGACACCCGAAACCTCACCAGGTCATTTTCGTTTGCGCCAACTTGCTCTCGGGTCAATTGCTTTGACGGGCCCTTGCTGCTCGTGCTCATGTTGCTCGTGGTCGCTAGCACTTTCCACGGTGTTCCCTGAGTCAGGTTGCGGCCCTCAATGCGATACCCGTCAAGGTAATCGAGATCGAGTGAACTGGCCTCCCAAGTGACGATTACAGCAGAACTGTTGATGATCGCGTCTGCACTACTGGGAGCTGTGACTTTTTTCGTGATAACAACTCTAACTGGAGTGGACCAGTTTGAAATTTTACCGTCGACTTCCGCATTCACGCGGTAATCAAAAATAGTTCCATAATCATCAAAGTAACCAACTTTTTCCGCGTAACTCTGTTCCCCTTTGACGTTAGCAAAGCCACTCCATGGCCCCCGCATACCTTCGCCGTACTTGCTTCGCCGTTCGATGTTGTAATCCGTTTTATTGGACGAGCCAAGCGTGTCTATCGACATATCCCACGTCAATTTCAAAGTTGACCCGTATCGGCTAGCTTGAAGATTGATTGGTGCCGGCGGAGCCGAGGAATCAGTGGCACTCGCCGGTGTAGATGGTTTTGCCGACGGGTCACTCACTGCAGGTGTTCCACTTCGCAATGCATTCCACTTCGCATTCACAACTGGCGAGCCAGACCACATTTGCACACCGAGCAAATCAAATGGTGATGCGGTGTAGAGGTACCAGAAAGTTGCGTCAATGCCGAGCGCCGCTGAATCGCGATACGTCTGCTCAAGCAGCGTTGCGCCTTGAGCATCGCTGAAGTCTGTTCCTGGTCGGGTACCCGGACCTGCAAGCCCGTAGTTCACCTCAGTGTCGAAAATCAAGCGATCCAGCAATGGTGAATCTGGTCCGACTGCTTTCACCACAGCGGTTTGCCAAGCTTTGATATCGGAAATGCGCTGCGCTGAAATCCCATCAAATGCAATGTCACCAGCTGGATACGTATGAATGGTGTAACCATCAAATGGATTGCCATAACGCCCGAGTGCTTCAAGGTAACCGGTCGTGAATCTCGCAGCTGGTGAAACCAAACGTGTCGTTGTCGAAGCCATCATCACTAGGGCACCGGAGTTCGATGACTTGATGATGTCGTAAGCAGTGTCTGTTAATTCTGCGAGTTGGTCGAATGAACCAGTCCAGAAGGTTTGAAGGTTTGCTTCATTCCAAACTTCGTAACCGCCAATGCGATTGCCGTAGCGATCTACAACTGCTTGTACGTAGTTCTTCCAGTCGTTGATGTCTTTCGGTGGACTCGCAGTGCCAAGACCCCATCGCGGATCTCCTGCATTTGGATCACTTGCGGCCCACGTTGGGGTTAATCCAAGAACCAACAGCGGTCGTGCACCTGTTGCTTCAGACTGAGCAATGCGCATATCCAGAATTGACCAATCAAAGACACCCCTTGCCGGGTTCACATCTTTCCAAGCAGTCTTCATATCCCACAGACGGTGCATACCTGCTTTGAGCGGCACTGCTCCGGTAACTTCCGGCGCAACTTCCATCGACATGAAATAGCTCGCGCGCGCTGAAGCTGTTTGGAACTTCTTCAGCCCTGCGTCAATTTGCGCTGGGGTTAGGTCAGCCGCCTGGGCACTTGTTGGCACGAAGGTCACAACAGACCCGATGCCTAAAACAACTGCAGCAATCTTGACAATCCAATTGCGCGAACGTGACGTCATGGCCATCTGCTGATCCTCTGCGATTAAGGGACCCCCCGCACACCCGCCAGAGCCCACCTGTCCTTGCTGCCTTCCGGCCCTGGGGAGATTCAGCGAGATGACGCCGCACGAGGGGTCGCTACAACTGTACGGGCAGGCAGCAGGAATTCGCCAACCCGGTTGTCGGTAGGCTCCTCCACGGAGGATTCGCCTAGTGGCCTATGGCGCTCGCTTGGAAAGCGGGTTGGGGGTGACCCCTCAGGGGTTCGAATCCCCTATCCTCCGCCAGATGAAAGCCGCCACTCGTGGGCGGCTTTCGCATTTGCCGCTTGACCAGATCCGTTGCAATCAGATCCATAGGGTGTAGCCATGAACCCATTCATGGTCGTGTGTACCTACCAGCCAAATACGGATATGGCGGAAGTAGCCAAAGTGATCCCACAGGAACAGGCCGTAGCCAAAAGCTTGCAAGAGGCTGGTCGTCTGGGCGCAATTCACCTAGCACTACCGCGTGGCACGGTGTTTCTCGAAGTCACCGCCGAAGACCTCAGCGCAGCCGAATCCACAGTTCGGGAACTACCTATGTCCAAGTGGTGGGATCTGGACGTCTTCCCTCTCGTAGTCCCGCACTGAGCGGCATAGTTGACGTAGTGGCGAGGCCACCAATAGGTGTCCGCGATTCTTCCTTGTACCCTCTTCCACGGTGGCGTGTCCGAGCGGCCAAAGGAGCACGCCTCGAAAGCGTGTGTGGGGGCAACCTCACCGTGGGTTCAAATCCCACCGCCACCGCCAAAAACAAAAACGAATTGCGCAATTGGCCTAGTGAGTAGATCGACCTATCTACGCAGATATCGTCGACCCTTACGGCATCACGGGGCATCTGTGAAAAAGGCTCAGGAAGTTCCGTCTCGCCCATAGAGAACCCACACATTCGGCTCGGTATTCGTCCTATTCTTCACTGGGTGACTTACTTCATTACTAAGGGAAAATTTATGCTTCCAAATAGGGAGGTTCCAGTTTATGAGCCGAATTTGGGTGCCCGTGAGCGAGAGTTGC
>JBIIAA010000150.1:0-4070 GCA_044240165.1 Candidatus Nanopelagicales bacterium | reverse complement strand
TGTTTCACAAGTGCGCGTCAATGTATATAACGCGACGTCAAAGATAGGGCTTGCTGGAACTACAGCTGAAGAACTTCGCGCGCGGGGTTTTGATATCAGAACTGTTGCAAACGAGGCCGACAACCGACAAGTTCAAGGAACGGGCGAATTGCGTTACGGGCCAACAGGTAAAGCTGCCGCTCAGTTACTTGCTTATTACTTCCCAGGGGCAGTGCTTATCCCGGATGATCGCACTAAGCGCGTGGTCGATGTTGTTGTCGGCAGTGGTTTCGTTGCAGTTGTTGACGACGCGACGGTTGCTGCCAAGAAGGCTTCACCAACACCAAGTCCATCAGGTATTGGTTGCCCGACAGCAAGTCCTATTGCTATGCGGGCTGTTTCTGTGCCTGCTGCTTCTGCGCTACCGGTCGCTTAGTTTTCTTCAAGAACAGAGCGAGCACTGGAACCGCGTAGGCCCACCACACAATAACTTCTAGCCAGGTGGTTACTGGGCGGAAGCTGAAGATGCCCTTAAGAAGTGAGCCGTACCAACTCTCAGGCGGAATTGTTGAGCTGATGTCGAAAGCAATGTTGTCTTCGCCGGGGAGTAATCCAGCTTCTTGATATTCATGTACTGCATAGGCAAGCAGGCCAGCTGCCACGATGATGAGTGCGAAGCCAGTCCATCGGAAAAGTTTCCCAAGGTCCAGACTCACAGCACCGCGATAAATGATGACACCGATAGCAACTGCGGTGAGTAGGCCAAGAAGTGCGCCAATAACTGGCTCACTTGTTCCGCCACTGGACGATATTCCTGCGTAGAGGAACAGCGCGGTTTCAAGTCCTTCACGAATCACTGCAACGAAGGCGATGATGGCAAGAGCCCAACTGCCTTTATCAAGTGCTGCATCTACTTCGCCTTGAAGCTGACCTTTGATGAAGCGCGCGCGCTTTGCCATCCAGAAAATCATCCAAGTAATCAGTGCGACGGCAGCGATGCTGGTGGTGCCTGCAAAAATTTGCTCGGCACGTTCGGAGAGCTCATTGCTCGTGATGGCAAGCAGGGCAGCGAAGCCCACTGAAAGTGCAATCGCCAACCCGACTCCTGCCCAAAGGCGAGGCAGGAGATGTTGCTGACCTAGCTTGACTACGTAGGCAACCAAGATTGACACGATCAACGCGGCCTCGATGCCTTCGCGTAGACCGATCAAGAAATTGCTAAACATCTTGCTCCTTAGGTAAGCCTTACCTCACTTGCTGGAGTCAAGTTAGGGTTGCCTTAGTTAATTGTCAAGTCCCTCTGCACAACAGGGGCAAAGGTCCCGACCTCGCAGGCCAGATATGCATCAAACCAGCCTCGATCGCCCTGAGGGCTACAGATCTCTGAAACTGCTACTGTTCTAGGACAGTGTCAAAAAATGTCGAGTCATGGTTATTGGCACTATTCGACTGACCATCAGGTCGCCATCTGCGTCGCAGCGCATAACCCGAAGAATGGAAATCGTCATGCGCGCAAATGCCCTAGCAATCATCCCGGTCTTGGCTGTCAGTTCAGCCCTTGCTCTCACAGGTTGTTCTGGAAGCTCGACGACTAGTGCAGCCAGCGATATTGGAACTACGTCTGCTTCGCCTCAGGCTTCCGTGAGACGTTTGGCTAGCGCCTCAACTGCGTTGCCTGTGACTTTGGTAAACCATCTTCCTGTGTCAGTCAAAATTGCGGTCGACGGTACGGATAACTATGACTGGGATAGTCGGCGGCCCGATCAGCCTTCACCTGACGGTTTTAAGGGTCTCGTGTTGGCCCCTGATTCGAAGGTGTCCCGTACGTTCGATGTTAATGCTTGGTCCCATACTCAACCTTTCGTCTTGAACCTCACGGATTCAACGACTGGTTCCGTTGTCGGTTCCGCGAGCATGACAACCACAATTTATCTTGCGGAACCGGAAGGTTTCTCTTTGCGTGGCCAACCAACTTTGGATGCATTAAAAATCTGTCCTGCGATTGGGCCGGACCAAACGTATGTCAGTAAGGGTGGAGCGGTATCCGTATTCCACGTAGATGTGAAATGCCACTTTGATTCAAATAAAAGCACTGTCATCACTTTTGAGCCCACTGCAGTAACCACCGCCACGGAAGAAGCAAAATAATGTTACGCAAAAATGCACTACTTCTCATCCCGGTCGTTGCCGTTAGTTCGATACTCGCTCTCACGGGTTGTTCTGGAAGCTCAACAACTAACGCGGCCAGTGATACTGCGGCTATGTCAGCTTCACCGCAGGCTTCGGTGAACCGGATGGCCGCTGGCGCTGACAGGTCTATAGGTAACGTAAACACCGTGACGCTAGTAAATAATCTGTCACAACCAGTCACCGTGCGCGTTGACGAAGTCGACGGGTTCGACTGGAACGGTGACCGGCCAGACCGGGAAGCACCCCAAGGATTCGAGCAGCAAACCATCAACCCTGGGGGCAAAATCACTAGAGTCCTGGGCCCCACCAACAGCCAATGGGTTGCTGGTGCACCATTCACCCCAGTGTTCCTGGACGATAACGGCAAAGAAATAGCCCGAGTGGGACTACAGGTGGTGTCCTGGATTACGTCACACATGAACCCAACAACTGGCATGGCCGAACAGGACAGTTACATGGCCGGCTGGTCAGTGCGAGGCACATCAAATCTCGCTGACGAAGCATGCCCACAGACTGTGACCTCAGGGGCAGCCACTATCGCGATTATGTGCTACACCGGCGACGGAAGCGGAACAACAGTGACCATCAGCAAATAAGGAAAGTTATGGGCACCCAGCAATGCGGGTGCCCATAACTCTTCGCTGAATGTGTGATCTTCCCCAACGGAGTCTGGGCTTTTGTCGATGGCACGAGATCCAATCCCACTCGCTGGCACTCGGTCGCCAGATTCCCGGTCTAAATCCCAATGTACGGTGGCGTGTCACATGGCTCTGCGCGGTTTGCCGGGATTCCAGTGCACGTACCTAAACCATGAACGTCGGTGTTTGATATGCATCTTGTTCGCTGCATGCTAGCCGCGGATCAGTTTGGCGGGAGTCCCTACGTATGTGCCTGATCTTGCCAGGGAGTTGAGAACCGTACTCCCCGCGCCGATCGTAGAGTTTCCGGCCACATCGACATCTTCGATAACTGTCGCGTTTGCACCGATGAACGTCAAATCACCGATCCGCGACCGTCCGCAGATGAGGCCCTTAGGGGACACGGTAACGAAATCCCCGAGAACCACTTCGTGGCAGATTGAGCTTCCGGTGTTTAGATGGCAATGTCGGCCAATCACAACTCGTGTGGAAACGAATGAAAATGGAAAGGCCACCAAACCTATGCCCGCTTTGATGGGTCCCATCATGACGGCAGTTGGGTCGATCACGTTTGGGTAATCAACGGGAATTCCAAGGTTGACCAATGCAGCATCGATCTTTGAGCGCACATGCCCAGAGCCGATAGCTAAGATCACGCGCATTGGCTCCCCTTGCGGATGATGAGCCAAGTCGCTTTCGGTCATTAAGGGGAATGGCAGATCTGACCTGCGGGAATCGGATGAATCCGCGATGACAAACCGAACGTTGGGATCGTTATCGAGAATCATTCCTGCGCGCCCAGCAACTGCTGCAACTTCAAGCGCGTGACCTCCTGCACCAAAAATATATGTGATCATTCAGTCGCTCTGATTTGGGTCAAGTGTCGCTCTTGGACAAAGTTTTCGAGAAAGTTAATTCCGTCTTCCACTGGCCCGTGGAACAGGGGCGAGCCCTCATGGAGTACCAGCGCTTGGTCACAGTATTCGCGTACGAGCCCGAAGTCGTGGCTTGAGAGCACCAGTATTCCGGCCCGGCGGAGGAAGGCGTCCATCCGCAGGTGAGCCTTTTCTCTGAATTCAGCATCGCCTACTCCGATTCCCTCGTCCATCAGAAGGATTTCCGGAGTCAGTGCGGTTACTACTGCGAAGGCAAGTCGTATGTACATGCCTGCTGAGTAGGTGTTCACGGGGTAGTCGATGTACGCAGCCAGACCTGTGAAATCGATGATCTCCTGCTCAAGTGCGGCGATCTCGCGTCGTGTTA
>JBIIAA010000049.1:0-13825 GCA_044240165.1 Candidatus Nanopelagicales bacterium | reverse complement strand
CGCTCCTCGGGTAGGTATCCGCCCCGATAAGAGGAAACTGTGTCAATGAGTTCAGGATCAATTTCGCGAAGGAGTTCCCGAGTCATGGCAGCAACGCCCTCGGCTGCGCGCCGACTTCTGACGAAGGCAAGCGTTTGTCGACCATCAGCAACAAGATCAGCGAGCAGGTGAGCAGCTTCCGTCGTAGCAGTGCGGTGCACTGGTTCCGCACCATCTATCCCAAGATCCATGGGTTGCCATAACGCAATTGTGCGTTCAGGTGTCGGCGAGGAATCTTCAGTGATTTCTGCGATGGGATCGCCGATGAGACGCTGGATCGAAATGGCCGGTTCGGCGACAGTGGCTGAAGCCGCGATGATCACAGGCGAGCTACCTAGGTGATCGCAAATGCGCCGTAAGCGGCGAATGACGGCTGAAACGTGGGCTCCGAAAACACCGCGATAAACGTGAGCTTCATCGATCACGATGTAGTCGAGTCGTTTCAGAAATGGCGCCCAGCGCATATGACTGCCCAAGAGTGAGTGGTGCAGCAGATCTGGATTGGTCAGCACAAGGTTTGCGTGGCGTTGGGCCCATAAACGCTCTTCATACGAATTGTCACCGTCGACAGTGGCAGCTCGAAGCCACGGTAGTTGGCGTTCTTGCATGGTTCGAAGTTGATCGTGAGCCAGGGCTTTAGTAGGCGCGATGTATAGCGCGGTGGAGCCTCGACCGTTAGGCGCAGTGCTTCCCAGCTCAATCGCGCTCAGAATGGGTAGTGCATAAGCCAGTGATTTACCTGATGCGGTGCCGGTAGCTAGCACCACATGTTCACCGCGGTGGGCAGTCTCGGCTGCGTCAACTTGATGCTTCCAGGGCGTGGCGATGCCTGGAAATGATTGTCGAACCTCCGGGGAGACCCACGTGGGCCAAGGGGAAAAAATGGCACCCCGAGCGGGCTGAACTTCCAAGTGGCGGAGTCGATCTTCCCGGCCCTGGGAAAGGCGTGAAAGGACGCCTTCGATGCTGGTATTCATTTCCCCCACGGTAACGCGCGGGATGTGCGAAGGTCGTCACATGGAGTTCGGGGTCTCCAGTGAGATCGTTTCCGGGGCGTTAGTGGTTTCCGTGCGCGGTGACGTGGATTTGGCAACGGCCGGCCGGATGGATTCCGAGATCCTGATGGCCTGGCAGCCACCACAGCCACTCGTTGTTGATGCCAGCGCAGTGCCATTCATGGATTCCACTGGTTTAGGCGTGCTTATTAAGGCGGCAGAACGTGCCAGCAACCTTGGGGGATCGGTTGCCATCGTCACCAGCGCAGATCGAGTGCGGAAGGTTTTTAGCATTACGGGTCTTGATTCATTCATTTTCGTAGCTGAATCACTTGACGAGGCCTTGCGCGCCACGAAATTGACGTAAATCGGACAATTTCCTAATTCCACCTGATTTCCCCTTTTTAGTTAATAAACTCCGCTCGATTTGTGAACAACAGTTCACGCCTAGTCAGGAGACCCATGATTGAGCTCAGTGGAGGCAACCTGACGACTGTCGTCGTCGTTGCTGTCATCGCGCTGCTCGCGCTTGTCGTCGCAGCAGTATTGGTACGTGAAGTCCTCGCCGCACCTCAAGGCACCCCAAAGATGCAGGAGATCGCAGGAGCGATTCAAGAAGGCGCTACCGCCTTTTTGAGCCGTCAGTTCAAGACGCTCGCAGTTTTCGCTGTGATCGTGTTCTTCGTACTGTTCTTGCTTCCTGCTGATTCTTCATCAGAACGTATTGGTCGAAGCATCTTCTTCCTTGTCGGCGCAGTGTTTTCCGGTGTCACCGGATACATGGGCATGTGGCTTGCTGTTCGAGGCAACGTACGCGTAGCTGCCGCTGCTAACGATTCAGGCGAGCAACTCGCAATGCGTATCGCTTTCCGCACCGGTGGTGTAGCTGGCATGTTCACTGTTGGACTTGGTCTGTTCGGTGCCGCACTTGTCGTTCTCGTGTACAAGGGTGATGCGCCAAAGGTGCTCGAAGGCTTCGGCTTTGGTGCAGCGCTTCTCGCAATGTTCATGCGTGTTGGTGGCGGTATCTTCACCAAGGCTGCTGACGTTGGCGCTGACCTTGTAGGCAAGGTTGAGCAGGGTATTCCTGAAGACGATCCTCGCAATGCTGCAACGATTGCTGACAACGTTGGTGACAACGTAGGCGACTGTGCTGGCATGGCAGCTGACCTCTTCGAGTCATACGCAGTCACACTTGTTGCTGCATTGATCCTTGGTAAGGCTGCCTTCGGTGAACTTGGTTTGGTATTCCCACTCGTCGTTCCTGCAATCGGTGTTATCACTGCAGTGATCGGCATCTTCGCTGTTGCGCCTCGCAAGGGTGATCGCTCGGGTATGTCTGCCATCAACCGTGGCTTCTTCATCTCTGCAATCTTCTCGTTGATCTTGGTCATCGTCGCTGCATTTGTTTGGATCCCGGCTACTTGGGCTGATCTCATTGCTCAGTACAAGCCAACTGGCCTTGCGATCGATGCAATTACGGGTTCAAGCGTTGACAACATTGGCCCTCGTGGGTTTGTTATCGGTGCAGTGCTTATTGGCATCCTTCTTGCAGCCGTTATTCAGCAGCTCACTGCTTACTTCACTGAGACGAACCGTCGCCCAGTTGATGACGTTGCAAAGACGTCACTTACCGGACCGGCAACTGTCATCCTTTCGGGTATCTCACTTGGTTTGGAATCAGCTGTCTACTCGGCGCTCATCATTGCTGCCGCTGTTTATGGCGCGTTCCTCATCGGTGGCGGTGTTGTGATTTTGTCGCTGTTCGCCATTGCGTTGGCTGGCACCGGTTTGCTCACCACAGTTGGCGTCATCGTGTCGATGGACACCTTCGGCCCTGTCTCTGACAACGCTCAAGGCATTGCTGAAATGTCCGGCGATGTTCATGGCGAAGGCGCTGCAGTACTTACGCGTCTTGATGCTGTGGGTAACTCCACCAAGGCAATTACCAAGGGCATCGCGATCGCAACAGCTGTTCTTGCTGCAACGGCGTTGTTCGGTTCATTCCGTGATGCAGTAACAGCTGCGACCGCTGCTTCTGGCGCCAGCATCGCGGATGTATTCGCCAACCTTGAATACATCGGCATTCTCAATATCGCTAGCCCGGCAAACCTCGTTGGTTTGATCATCGGTGCATCCGTTGTCTTCTTGTTCTCAGGTCTTGCCATCAACGCGGTTTCGCGTGCTGCTGGCGCTGTGATCTTCGAAGTGCGTCGTCAGTTCCGCGACCACCCAGGAATTATGTTGGGCACTGAGAAGCCGGAATACGCCAAGGTTGTTGACATCGTTACTCGCGACTCACTACGTGAGTTGGTAACGCCAGGCATCCTTGCAGTGTTCACTCCGATTGCTGTTGGCTTCGGTCTTGGTATTGGCCCACTGGGCGCTTACCTTGCCGGCACCATCGGCACAGGCGTGCTCATGGCAGTCTTCCTCTCGAACTCAGGCGGCGCCTGGGATAACGCGAAGAAGTTTGTTGAAGATGGCAACTACGGCGGCAAGGGCTCAGACGCTCACTCCGCAACAGTCATCGGCGACACCGTCGGCGATCCGTTCAAGGACACAGCTGGTCCTGCAATTAACCCATTGATCAAGGTTATGAACTTGGTCGCATTGTTGATTGCGCCTGCTGTTGTCTCACTGAGCATCGGTAACGATGCAAACGCTGGTATGCGTTGGGGAATTTCACTATTCGCAGCGTTGATCGTGATCGTCTCAGTGGTCATCAGTAAGCGCCGTCCAATTGCGGTTGGCGACATGGGTGACATTCCTGCAAAGGTCTAGATCCAAAGAGAACTGCCCCGTACTCGAAAGAGTGCGGGGCAGTTCTCTTTGTTAAAGAAAAACATGAATGAGATGTGTTAACTCAGAACTTTTATGCCGAGTTGCTCAGCAACTGCCTTCATTTTCTTGTCCAGTGTTACCAGAGGCAACTCCAATTGGATGCATAGAGCGATGTAGCTCGCGTCGTATGGAGTAAGTCCAGTTGTTCGGGAGATCTCAACGATCATTTCGGTCTTGGGGTGATGATGGTCAACCATCAAAAGCTGGATGGCTTCCAAGTAGCTATTTATGTCAGTTTCACTGATCCGCTGCTTCCTCTCAGCAACCCGTAATGCTGACGCGAGTTCATAAACCCACAGTGTGGGAACGTGGCTGAGGGTGACAAGGAGCGGCGCCATAATCGACTCGACGGCGTCGGTTGTTTCGTCTTTGACTAGGTAAGACACCATGATTGAGGCATCGATGACGCAACTCAATATCTTCTGCCTTCCTCAATAAGTTCTTTGGCCGTTTCAGGCCCGGGCTTGGTTCGACTTCGGATTTCACGCGCGAGTTCAATAAATTCTTTGATCTGGTCCTCACGGGTAGGAGGTGGCCCGATCGTGGCGAAGGGCACGCCGCGCTTGGTCACCACGATGCGTTCGCCGGCTGCCGCGAGCTCGAGTAATTCCGAAAGTCGGGTCTTGGCTTCAAAGACACCTACCGTGATGGTCATATCAACAGACTAGGTTGTTGGTTAAGTAGCGTCAAGCCCCTAACGGACCCGCTCAAACTTGACAAAGGGCGGTGGCTTAACGTCAGACTCCGCTTCAACTGAAGGGGATTGAGTGGCCAACGACAAAACGCTAGTGATCGTCGAATCACCAGCGAAAGCTAAGAAGATCGCGGGATACCTGGGGGATGACTACATCGTCATGGCCTCAGTCGGCCATGTGCGTGACTTGGCATCAAAGGCCTCTGACCTTCCTGAAGGCGAGCGAAAGCACTCCTGGAGCAAATTGGCAGTCAATGTCGACGATGGCTTTCGTCCCTATTACATAGTGCACCCATCTAAGGCCGCCACGATTCGGGATTTGAAAGCTGCACTGAAACAGTCGGACGCTCTGCTCCTCGCAACTGACGAGGACCGAGAGGGTGAAGCAATCTCGTGGCACCTATTAGAGGTGTTGCGTCCCAAGGTTCCAGTTCAGCGCATGGTCTTCAACGAAATTACTGCTGATGCAATTCGCGAAGCGGTAGCCCACCCTCGCGATCTCGACATGGATTTGGTGCAAGCGCAGGAAACCCGCCGCATCGTTGACCGGCTTTATGGCTATCCAGTTTCGGAAGTCTTGTGGAAAAAGATTGGTCGCGAAGCCAAATCAGCAGGCCGCGTGCAATCAGTAGCAGTGCGTTTGGTTGTCGATCGTGAACGTGAGCGCATCGCCTTCAACTCGGCCGGCTACTGGGACATCGATGCGATATTTGCACCTCAAGATTTCAAGGCCCGACTTTCAACCGTCGATGGTGTTCGCGTTGCGATCGGCAAAGACTTCGATCAAAGCGGTCAACTCAAGGCTGAAGACAAAGTCACGCTGCTCGATGAAGTGCGTGCGACTTCACTTGCTGACGGTCTCAAGCCAGCCACCTTCACTATTACATCCGTTGAGCAAAAGCCGAACCAACGCAAACCCTCAGCACCCTTCACCACTTCAACGATGCAGCAAGAAGCATCGAATCGACTTCGCTGGGGCGCTCAGCGCACGATGCGAATTGCACAGAGCTTGTACGAAAACGGCTACATCACCTACATGCGTACCGACTCGGTCAACCTGTCAGCTCAGGCGATCAACGCAGCTCGCGTTCAGGTCACTGAGTTGTATGGCCCGGAATATGTAGAAGCAACGCCACGCGTCTTTCCGAATAAGTCGAAGAATGCTCAAGAAGCACACGAGGCTATTCGCCCCGCTGGCGATGCCTTCCAGACTCCTGATCAACTTCGTCGTGAATTAAATGCTGACGAGTTTGCGTTGTATGACCTCGTGTGGAAGCGCACTGTGGCATCACAAATGGTCAACGCCCGCTTGGCCACGACCACCGCAAAAATCAAGGGCACGGCAACTGACGGAACAGAAGTTGAATTCACGGCTTCCGGCACCGTTGTGGTGTTCCCTGGTTTCTACGCTGCGCTGAAAGATATTCCTGAAGAGGGCGCAGAGAACGAGAACGAACTGCCAACGCTGAGCGAAGGTCAAACTCTCACAGCGAAAGAAATTAATTCCGTGGGTCACACCACCAGCCCTCCTTCGCGGTTCACTGAAGCCAAGCTCGTGCAGCGTCTCGAAGAACTCGGCATCGGTCGACCTTCAACCTATGCATCAATCATG
This sequence comes from Candidatus Nanopelagicales bacterium, assembly GCA_044240165.1. Classification (GTDB taxonomy): domain Bacteria; phylum Actinomycetota; class Actinomycetes; order S36-B12; family S36-B12; genus UBA11398. Next base: position 7,641 of record JBIIAA010000049.1, on the reverse strand, counting down.
AGCACGATCGTTGATCGTGGTTATGTCTGGAAAAAGGGTTCGGCACTCGTTCCAAGTTTCATTGCGTTTTCGGTAGTGCGTTTACTTGAGCAGCATTTTGCTGAACTCGTGGACTACAACTTCACCGCAAACATGGAAAACTTGCTCGACGAAATTGCCAATGGTCAGGCCAACCAGGTTGATCAGCTCGAAGCCTTCTGGCGAGGCGGCGATTCACTTGCTGGACCTTTCCCTGGCATCAAGCCACTCACCGAAGACCTCGGTGCAATTGATGCTCGCAGCATTGCAACGATGCCAATCGCAGGCACTGATGCCCATATTCGCGTAGGTCGTTATGGCGCCTATGTTGAGCGCGGCGAAGAGCGAGCCAACATCCCTGTTGGCCTGGCACCAGATGAACTCAATGCGGCCAAAGCTGAAGAGCTACTTGCTGAGCCAACCGGCGACCGCGAACTTGGTATCGATCCGGTCACCGGTCTGAACCTGCTTGCAAAGTCTGGACGCTACGGACCTTATGTAACTGAAGTTCTTGCAGAGGGTGCGAAGAAGTCGGATAAGCCTCGCACCGCATCACTGTTTTCTGAGATGAACCTCAACGAGGTCACGCTCGAAGATGCGTTGAAGTTGCTCAGTCTTCCGCGCGAGGTGGGCATAGACCCAGCCACGAGCGAAGAGATCACTGTTCAAAATGGTCGTTACGGTCCGTACCTAATGCGCGGCACTGATTCCCGATCAATTGGCAGTGAAGATGAAATCTTCACAATCACTCTTGAGCAGGCACTCGCACTTTATGCACAGCCAAAGCAGCGTCGAGGTCGCGGTCAGGCTGCCGGGCCACTTCGTGAAATTGGCGCAGATCCCACAACCAATTTGCACGTCGTGGTTCGTGACGGTCGCTTTGGTCCGTATGTGACGGATGGCGTAACCAACGCTTCACTTCGCACAGCCGACGATCCAATGACGGTGTCTATTGACCGCGCATCGGATCTATTGTCAGAGCGTCGTGCCAAAGAAGCACTTGAAGGTCCGACGAAGAAGACCGTGAAGCGGACTGCCAAAAAGACAACAGCGAAGAAGACGGTTGCCAAGAAAGCTGCAGCAAAGAAAACTGTGGCGAAGAAAGCTGCAGATCGCAACCTCACTACGCGCACAGTAAAGAAGGCTGGCGCGAAGAAGGCTGCGAAGAAAGCCGCAACGAAGAAGATCGCGGTTCCGGGATAGTCTGAAAATGTTCATAGTTCTCGAGGGACCCGATGGTTCAGGAAAGTCGACGCAAACTCGGCTCCTCGTTGAACGCCTGCGCGATGCAGGAACTACCGTGGTGCACACGCGCGAACCAGGTGGCACACCTGCCGCAGAAGCGATTCGTAATCTGGTGCTGAACCCAGAATTTACCGGGTTAGATGCTCGCACCGAAGCTTTACTTTTTGCAGGTGCGCGCGCTGAACATGTGGCACAGGTGATTCGCCCAGCATTAGAACGCGGCGAAGTTGTGGTGTGTGATCGTTACATTGATTCATCCATCGCCTATCAAGGTGTTGGTCGCGATCTTGGTATCGAACGAATCAGAGATCTCAGTCTTTGGGCAACGGGTGGCTTAGTTCCAGACCTCACCCTGGTTCTTGATATGGATGCGTCAGTTGGTTTAACGCGAGTTGGTACTGACCTTGACCGGCTTGAACGTGAGCCGCAGGAGTATCACGACCGAGTACGTAAAGCATTTGTGGAACTCACGTTGCACGAACCACAGCGCTACCGCGTAGTGAGCGCTTCGGGTTCAATCGATGAGGTCGCTCATCGAATCCAGATCGCGGTTGATGAGTTCATTGCAGGTCGATCGGCATGACCGAAGCGATGGCGCTGCCAGCTCCAATCTGGGATATTTTGATTGGACAAGACGAAGTCGTTGCAAAGTTGGATCGCGCAGTTCACGACGCTGAACTCATCACGCGAGGCGAACACGGACCAGCGATGACACATGCGTGGTTGTTCACCGGACCTCCTGGGTCAGGCAGATCTAATGCGGCGACTGCATTTGCCGCAGCGCTCGTGTGTCCAGAAAATGGATGCGGTCAATGTCAGATCTGTCGTAACGCACCAACCGGCGGCCATCCCGATGTTGACATTGTGCGACCACAGGGCCTGACCTACGGCGTGGATGATGCGCGGGAGTTGATCAAGCAAGCAGGTATGTCGCCGACGAGCAGCCAGTGGCATGTGGTTGTTGTTGAGGATGCTGATCGGCTCACAGATCAGGCCGTCAACGTTTTGCTGAAGGCGATCGAAGAACCACCTCCTCACACTGTTTGGGTGCTGTGTGCACCAAGCACTGAAGATGTGTTGCCGACAATTCTTTCGCGCACTCGTCACGTTGTGTTGCGCACGCCTCCAGATGAGATTGTTGTGAAGGCACTTCAAGAGCGTTACGGGATCGATGCTTCATTGGCAGCGTTTGCTGCACGCGCTTCGCAAGGTCACATCGGTCGTGCACGTGCATTGGCCACCGATGAGCATGCCCGAATGCGGCGGCAGGAAGTATTGCGCATTCCTATGCAGCTGCATGACTTACCGGCTTGCTTTGTTCATGCGCAGAACTTGATCGAAACGGCAACTCTTGACGCCCACTCGATTACGGATTCACTCGACGTGCAGGAAGCTGAACAATTACGTAAGGCCTTCGGAGCAGATGCCGAATCCAAACTCAAAGGTCAGCTGAAGCGATCCTTGGATAGTTCGATGAAGCAACTTGAAACCACGCAAAAGCGCCGGCGCACGCGCACGGTTCGTGATCAAGTTGATCGAGCGCTCGTTGATCTACTCGGCCTGTATCGAGATGTGTTGTTGCTTCAGACTGGTGCTGAGGTGGGGCTCATCAACGATGAGATGCGTCCGCAGTTGTCTCAGTTGGCCGCGAATTCCACGGCTGAAGACACAGGGCGGCGTTTGCTGGCGATTAATTACACCCGTAAGCAGATGGGCTCCAACGTCACTCCACTCATGGCGATAGAGGCCTTGATGGTTGAACTTAAGGACCCTTGGGTCCGCGCTGCATCGTAATTTCGGGTTACGGTTTACCTATGCGCAGAGGCCTTTCACTCGTAGCCCTCGCAGCAGTCGTGTCACTTGCACTGGCTTCGTGCTCAAGCCAGGAACCAACGGTTGCGGTTCCTTCACCAGTGTTCACGCCCGCCGTCGCAAGCAACCTCGAGGCCTACTACGAACAGAAGGTCAAGTGGACTGATTGTGGCGGCGCCACCTGTGCAAAGGTCAAGGTTCCCCTTGACTATCGAAATCCAGCCAAGGGATCGACAACTCTTACTGTCACAAAAGTTCCAGCAAAAGGGGACTCACAAGGTGCATTATTTGTGAATCCTGGCGGACCTGGCGGTAGCGGATTTGATTACGCGAAGTCTGCTCGTCAGTCGTTGTCGGACGCAGTGAATCAACATTTCGACATCCTTGGAGTTGATCCGCGAGGAGTTTCGAAGAGCGATCCAGTGAACTGTCTGACTGACCGCCAACAAGATGCGCTTGCCGCAGCCAATTCAATTCCGCAAACACCGGCGGAGCTCAGCGCGATTGCGAAGTTGGCGAAAACACCAGGCGTGGGTTGCGTGAAATTTGCGAGTCCACGTTTTGAATACATGAGCACCGAGAATGTTGCTCGCGATTTTGACATTGTCCGTGCCGTCGCAAAGAACGAATCCTTCAATTTTCTTGGCAAGTCGTATGGCACTTCAATCGGCGCGAGGTACGCACAACTTTTTCCTGATCGTGTCGGCCGGATGGTTCTTGACGGCGTGCTCCCAGTTGATTTAGACCTCACAGCAGTAACAAAAGGTCAAGCCTTAGGTTTCGAGGAAGCCTTCACTCATTTCTCGGCTGACTGCATCTCGCATGACGACTGCCCTTACCGAGGCAATGCGAAACAAGTTGAAGTGAAGATTCGTAATTTCCTCAAAAGTCTTAACGCAAGTCCGATAAAAGTTGGCAGTCGAAAATTGAACAGTTCGTTGGCATCAAGCGCCGTGCTCTCCTACCTGTATTTCCCCGCGAGGGATTATCCGAAGTTGCGCAGTGCGCTTGACGATGCCGTAAATAGTGGCAATGGAGCTCCGTTGCTCGCACTGCTTGATAATCGGACAGGCAGGAAGAGTGACGGGCGTTACGCAGACAATTCAACAAGCGCTTTCTACTCAGTAACGTGCCTTGATCGGCAATATGCTGGATCACTTGATGAAGTGAGCGCGCTTGCGCAGCAATGGCAGAGCGTTGCTCCAACATTTGGGTCGAGTTTGGCTTGGGGGATGCTCGCTTGCTCCAACTGGCCAGCATCTGGCCCTGCTCCCACGCAGAAACTGACTTTCGAGAAGACGGCCCCGATTCTCGTTGTGGCGACAAGTCGTGATCCCGCAACTCCCGGCGTTTGGGCCAAAAGGCTGGCAGGTCAGTTGCCCAATAGCCGGCTACTCACTTGGGCTGCCAATAGCCACACTGCCTACCACCAAGGCTCCGGATGCATCGATGATGCTGTTGACAGGTATTTGTTGGCAGGCGCTCTGCCAGCAGTGAACCTGAAATGTTCAGGTAACTAACTGTGGGTACAGTGGTACTGCGCATTTAACCCACCTACGCGCCCATTACGGAGTCATTCGTGTCAATGCCTGTTGCAGCAATCGTGCCAGATCCAATGCGTTGGAAAGCTCTTGTCGTCATCGCGATATCGCAACTCATGGTGGTGCTTGATGCGTCAATCGTGAATATTGCGCTTCCAGCAATACAGCAGGACCTTGGGATTACCGATGCAAACCGTCAATGGGTTGTTACGGCTTACACCTTGGCCTTTGGTGGGTTGCTGCTTCTGGGCGGTCGCATCGCTGACTACGCGGGTCGCAAGAAGATGCTGATTGTCGGCCTTATCGGTTTCGCAGTCGCCTCGGCTCTCGGTGGCATCTCCACTTCAGCGGGAATGCTCATTGCAGCCCGTGGCTTGCAGGGTGTGTTCGCAGCATTGCTCGCTCCTGCAGCACTCTCCTTGATCACCGTTACCTTTACTGACAGTAAAGAACGAGCGAAAGCCTTCGGCGTCTATGGCGCACTATCTGGCGGTGGCGCGGCAATTGGTCTCGTTATGGGTGGCATTCTCGTTGAATACACCTCGTGGCACTGGACGCTTCTTGTGAACGTGCCGATCGCAGTGGTGGCTGTAATGCTTGCCGTGAAATATGTGCACGAATCCCGTGCAACTGGCGATACCAAGTACGACATCCCGGGCGCAATCACTGCAACTTTGGGCTTGGTCTCCTTGGTTTACGGCATTTCGAAAGCCAGCACTGATGGCTGGAATGGCACGCAGACCCTTGCATTCATGATCGCTGGCCTTGTTCTACTTGCCGTGTTCTTGTTCATCGAATCTCGTTCATCACACCCATTGCTACCACTGCGAATTCTTTTGAATCGCACCCGAGGCGGCGCCTACCTCGCTTCATTCTTTGTCGGCATCGGCTTGTTCGCGATGTTCCTGTTCCTTACGTACTTCTTCCAGATCGTCATGGGCTACACGCCACTCACAAGTGGTTTGTTGTTCCTGCCGTTCTCTGTTGGAGTTGTGCTCAGCGCCGGAATTGCAAGTCAGTTACTGCCTAGATATGGCCCACGTTATGTGACCTTCGCCGGTTTCTGTCTTGCAGTGCTAGGTATGTACATCTTCACTCACCTAGCCTCGACGAGCACCTACTGGCCAAACATTCTTCCTGGCATGATCGTGATCAGTATTGGCATGGGATTGATCTTCGTGCCACTTTCAGCTGTATCGCTGTTCGGCGTTGGTAACCATGACGCAGGTGTTGCTTCTGCCGTGCTCAACACGAGCCAGCAGATCGGTGGTTCGATCGGACTTGCCTTCTTGAACACGATGGCTGCTTCGGCAACTACTGCCTACATCGTGAGCAATCAACTTGCAGGGCCTACGAATGATGCGCTCGTCCACGGCTTCATCACTGCCTTTGCTTGGAGTGTTGGAATCTTGGCGCTGGCCGGAATCATCTGGGTCACGTTGGTGCGTATGACTAAGGAAGACATGCAGGCGCACGATGCGGATGCTGCCCCAGCAGCCATGCACTAAGCGCTTAAGGCTTTCAGATACGATTGGTGATCCCTTGGGGTCGGCATCTCTCGTGTCCCTTAGGTGCAAGGCCGCCTTAGCTCAGGGGTAGAGCAACGCACTCGTAATGCGTAGGTCCGGGGTTCAAATCCCCGAGGCGGCTCCATTGTCATGTCGCGCGACATGCTTATGAGATGTCGCGCGACATAGTTATTTTTTGAATTTGTAGCCTTTGGGTATTCCTCCTTGGCGTGGTGTTCCTGGTTTTGGTCCGGGTTTGATTCCTCGTGGTTGGTATTTGGTGTCAGGGTTGATGGTGAGTTGACGCAGGATTTCTCCGGTGTGGGTGTCGATGACGGTGACGTCGAGGTTGTTGATGAGCATTTTGATGGGTGTTCCTGCGTGTTCGGTTCCTAGTCCGATGTGGTGGTATTTGCCGCCGCGTCGAAGGGTGACTTTTCCGTTCTTTCCGACTTTGTCTTCGCGGATGCGCCAGTGTCCGTGGGTGTTGTGTTGTGGTGTGGCTTTTTCGCGTGCGGTGTAGGCCTGTTGTGGTGTGGCTCCGTTGCGGGATCGGTGTGGTCGTTGGGTGTTGTAGTAGGTAGTGAATTCGTCGAGTTGAGTTTGTAAGTTTTGGATTGTTGCTGCGCGCTGTTGTGCGTGTAGCCATCGTTTGAGTGTTTGGTTGAGTCGTTCTACTTTGCCTTGGGTTTGTGGGTGGTTGGGTGTGCCATTCTTTTGTTCAATACCAAGATTGAGCAGTTCAACTTCGAAACCGTTGGGCCCGTTGCGGTGTCGGGTGGTGAACACGAAGCCGTTGTCTGTCAACGTGGATTGTGGTGTGCCATGGTTGGTGATGGCGGTGCGAAAGGTATTGAGCACGATGGTGCCAGTGACGCGATGGTGTGCGGTGGCGCTGATGATGAATCGTGAATGGTCGTCAATGAAGAGCAAAATATTGGTGTCAGTTCCGTTGGCAAGGGGCCAGTGGGTGAAGTCCGCTTGCCAGCATTGGTTGGGTAGGTCGGCTTCAAAACGGATGTAACTATGTCGCGGGCGTTTGCGTGGCTGGGGTGTGATGAGGCCATGTCGGGACAAGATCCGCCAGATGGTGCTTTCGTGTGGGGCGGTGAGGTGTTCTCGTTGCAAGTAGATAGCGATGGTGTGGGCGCCGTTATCGCAGCCCTGCGTGGTGAGTTGTTGTCGTAGTTCCACGATGCGGTCCACGATGTGGGCCGCGGTGGCACGTGGGTTGGTGTGGGGTTTTCGGGACAGGTGTTCTAGGCCCTGCCAGCCTTCTTTGCGCCAAAGGGCCACGAGTTGACTGACGCGGGGTTGGCTGATGCCGTATTGCGCAGCGACACGGGTTTGGCTTTGGCCAGCCAGGACAGCTTCAACAATGATCCGGTTCTTTGACATCGGTGCAGCAAAGCCGAACCGAGCCCCAACTGGCTATAAGTATGACGCGAGACACCCTATAAATATGTCATGCAACATGGCACCCTCAGCTCCACCAACGAGGTTCAATCGAGAAGTGG
>JBIIAA010000048.1:0-13847 GCA_044240165.1 Candidatus Nanopelagicales bacterium | reverse complement strand
CTGATGGAACAACCGCAAGCGGAATAGAGAACGCCCAAGTCACAGTCGCCACTCTGGATGCTCCAGGCTTTGGACTAGATCTCGCCGACGATCAAGCCAAAGGAGCAGGGCCGCAGTGGCTGGCAGCCACGGCTTCAGCAGCAACCCTCGCAACGTTATTGAGTGGCATTGATCCAAATGTGGTCGATATTAAATATTCAGTGACTGGCCCCATCGACGGACCTTCAGCAGGTGCGATTTTAACTGTTGGCACTCTGGCCGCAATCAATAAACAAACCCTAGATCCAAGCGTCACGATGACCGGAACGATTTCGCCAGACGGGTCAATAGGTGCAGTAGCGGGAATCGCTGCAAAGTTGAAAGCAGCCGCTGAAGCTGGGTTCACTGAAGTTCTAATACCCGTCTCTTGTCTCACTCAACTTGATATCGCTGGCAAAGACCAAAGCATGGTCACATTCGGTTCAACGCTTGGACTTGAAGTCGTCGGCGTATCCTCGATCAACGAAGCTTTCATCCATTTCACTGACACCCCCGCAGTGAGCAATTCGGGTGTTCCAGCAAAGATTTCAAGCGCAGTGCTCAGTGCTGGGGCAGCAAATACTCGTAACCTCCTCGCTCGCATACAGCGCGAAATGGCGGCCGATAAACAACGCACTCGCAAATCCATCGACACAACAGTTCAGTCAGCAACCAAGGCTCAACTCGCTGGAGATTACGCCCTCGCATACGGCCTTGCTCTTGTCGCATATCGCGATCTGAGTTCCGAAAAAGCGCAGGAGTCAACAATCTCCCGTATCTCTACTTCATCTTTCGCTGTTGCTCGTTCGGAAATCACGAAACGTGCCGATCGCGTGAGTGCGAATGCGATGCGGGCGATGAACGCGACTGCAAGCCGAACCGGGTTTGGGTTAGGCCAGCAGGCGTCAATACCCAGTGTTATTGCCCAGCTCGCTCAAGCTCAAGCGCTGGTCACGATTGCCAAACAAGATGCGGTAACTGCCAAGAACGGCTTCGAACTCGCGCAAGCAGCCATGAGGATTGCGCGCCAGTCAGCGCAAGTGGATGTTTTCTTTCCAGACGAACTGGCCATCGTGCAGGCAATGCCCGACACTCCAAAAGTGAACCGCGCTAATGCCGCCAATTTTGCTTCTGGCTACACAAACTTTCTCATTCGCGCCATGGACGCGAATCGCGAATATGCCAGAGCTGTTCTTGGGCGCATCGTCAATCCGAAATTTTCAAATCAAGATGCACTGCTTGACATTCTCGATGTGATCTCACAGAAGATTCAGGAAATTCCCGAAAGTACACAAACTCTGGATAAAGAAATTCTGCAGGCTGGATACGCCATGACAGGCTACGTGTTGTCAGGTGCGCTAGCGACAGGATTACAACTCGATAGCGATCCTTACAGTGCTGGTCCCACACTCGCTGCTATTCATGCAACTTCACATCTCACTGACGACTTTGCAAGCTGGTCAGCGCTGCGAAAGATTGACGTCGGGCTATCCCTATGGGATACGGCCTGGGGAGAAGCGCTGAGTGCGCATTATTCGCAGACTTCACGAAAAACCGAAATGGCAACGTTCGTTCTCGACAATTCTTGGCTCAGCATGCTGACCGTCGAATTGATCAATGCCGCCAATAATCCCGCGCTGCCAAAGAGTAGTTAAGCGTTCACGCCCATCGGAATTGCGAGTCCACTGACGGCTCGATGCAAGACCAATCGCGTTGAAGTTTGCCGCGCTAATTTCAGATCGGTGAGTGACAATGCAGACAAGCCATCAATGAGCGCGTGCAGAGTCGCCGCTTCAACTTCAAGATCGCGATCACGAGATACCAACTGGCTATTCACCAAGCCCTGAAGAATGTCATGAATTCCTGCTCGCACTGTCGTATTTAGTTGATGTAGGACTCTCGCAACTTCCGGACTCGCATCGGCTTGTGCCATTAAGAGCAACCACACCTGTGACTGGCGCCGACGCATTGGCGTGTCAGGAACCATTGCCAGCAATGCGTCCGTTGCTGAATCGACATCGCAACCAAGGAGATCGATGGAAAGGATCTCATCGGTTACAGACTGGACCATTTGTTCAATAGCCATGGCCAGCAACTGCCCGTGAGACTTAAAGTAATAGGCCATGCCGCTGCGAGATACACCCGCTTCCGCAGCCACTGAACGTACCGAAACAGCAGAGGCGCCGTCTCGCGCCACGACTCGCCAGAGAGCTTCAATAATGAGTGACCTGCGCGCATCATGATCAACGATTTTGGGCACACACACCTCTCACATTGATTCCTTGATGAATAGTTCTGGACATCAGTGAACTTTACATCAGAGGCACAGAGCGCATCCAAAATGGCGACTCCTAGCGACTGACTCGGGGATTTTGCCCCCGCATTGGGACAGCAACCTCGACTGGCGAGCAACGCGCCGATTTGGCTGCTAGAAAAGTAGTAGCCGTTGCACTGGTATTTACCAAATACCAATGAAGGAGCCAGTTATGGGCGCTGCACGACGAGCCCGTCTCCAACAGCTGGCAGCGATCGGCGTCGGAGTCGGACTTGCTGTTGGGCTCGTGGTCGGAGTGAATGAACTCGCAAATGCGACTGCTCCTGCTTCCGGCGAGGAGGCAGGAAACCAAGTACCTAGTCCGCAATCCCGCTTACTTCCTAGCGGCACCCAACCCGGGTTCCCGGTACCGACTTCGATGGTCGCTGATTCTGATCTGGCCATTGGGCAGCTCGTGGAGACGATTTCGCACTCCAGTATTTGGGGCTCTTCAGCGATCTTCATCGTGGAAGATGATTCACAAGATGGTGCTGACCACGTCAATGCTCACCGAATTCCGGTAGCAGTCATCAGTCCATACGCAAAGAGTGGAGCTGTCTTACACACGCGCTACGACCTACTCTCAGTCGTACGCTCGATCGAACTCATCTTGGGCATGAAGCCGTTAAGTCTGAACGACGCTTTGGCCACACCAATGTATGACGTCTTCGGGCTAACTCCGGCTAACTCTGCTCCGATCAAGGCAATCGTGCCTGCAATTGATTTGCTGAAGATGAATACCATCAAGTCCCCCGATGCCGAATGGAGCAAGAGTCTCCCACTCGGCAAGCCAGATCTCGTGTCTCAAGCAATCCTCGACATCATCCTTTGGCATTCGGTTCATGGCGCCAAGAGCACGCCACCGCCACCAGGTCCAGGAGCTGAAGGCGAGTAACTTCAGGAGGACGAACACTCCGGTACTCGAATTTCCGGATGCATCTGCAAAGAGATTGGCTGAATCTACAAGTACGTCGCTACGACCGAGGCCGCATTGACGCGATCACGACGAGACGATCACCAAGTTGTAACGCGTCGAGTTGCTCATCGAAGCGCGTCACCTGTCCCCCACGAACCACTGCAAGAACAAGTTGACCCGCAACTTCCAACTGTGACGGCATCATGCCGAGTTCCTCGCGCGTAATGTCGCGCTCGGAAATATTTAGTCCGCGAGTGTCATCGAGCAGGTCCTCCATGATCTCTCCCGCCACCGGGGAAATCAGCGATAAAGCCATGAGGTGACCAGCAGACTCTGCCGTGGGAATCACGATGTTCGCGCCCGACTGCCTCAAAATGTCGGCGTTCACAGACTCGCGAGCAGCCACAACGATGGTGGCCTGGGGTGCAAGTCTTCTCACAGTCAGAGTAACCAAGACGCAGGCATCGTCGGCGTCGACAGCGATGATGATTCGTGCAGCGCGCTCAATCTCAGCATCCTTCAAGATCTCCTCGCGTCTTGCATCGCCAACTACTCCTACGTACCCAAGCCGCGCAGCTTCTTCGGCAGCATGGTGATCGTTCGTGACGACCACGATGGTGCTGGCATTAACGCCGCTGTCCACAATGGTGCGAGCCGCAGAACGGCCTTTGACTCCAAATCCGACGATGACGGTGTGGTTCTCCACGTGCTTCCTCCATCGATTGATTCGCCATTCTTGGCGCGTGCGTTGTGTGAGGACCTCAACGGTCGTACCGACCAGGACGATGAGAAAGAGGAACCTCAACGGTGTGATGATCAAAATGTTTGCCAGCCGCGACGAGTCGCACACAGGAACGATGTCACCGTATCCGGTGGTCGACAACGAGACTGTTGCGTAATAAAGCGAGTCCAACAGCGTCACAGTTCCTGTGACACCCCGATCGGCATAACAATCCTTCTCAAAGAACACTAAGAGAGCGGTGACCAGGATCGCTCCGAAAGCCAACAGGAGGCGAGCTGCAATGTTGCGGACCGGGCTTAACTTGCTGTTGGCGAACAGCAGCCGACTACCGACCTTTGATCCCGAGCTGTCCTTTGGAGGACGTTGCAGGGGAGGTCCGACTGTGGGCATGTCCTGACTATCTCACTTCGTGCGTCAGCGACGATGCGCCGCCTTGGAGTGTCCGTCAAAAAAAAGCGTCAGCCTGTAACTGAGACAGTGACATGAATTCCCTAGTTCAGAGTTCCATCGCCTGAGCCAGCAACTCAACAGATCGCATACGGAAGTCAGGCGAGACTGCTTGGTGCACAGTCATGAGTTCATCGGCGCCAGTGTGCTGCTGAAAATCGTCAACGAAAGCGCGCACCTGATCAGTGGTGCCAAGTGCGGTGTACATAAACATCTGATCGAGCATTGCAGCCTGCGATGAGTTCAGCACACCGTCAACTTCTTCTTCGGTAAGAGGCGAGCGACCTCGGCTAAACATTGCGCGCACCCAAGCACGTCGGCGTAATTCAAACTGCTCTTGAGCGACCTCAACAGTATCTGCGGCCATCACACTCAGAGCTGCGATCATGTAGGGCTGCTCTAACTGTTGTGATGGTTGAAAACGTTCCCGGTACACCGCGATGGCTTGATGCAGATCTTGCGGCGCGAAGTGGGAAGCAAACGCGAAAGGTAAACCAAATTGCGCGGCAACTTGGGCTCCGAACAGCGAAGACCCAAGGATGTACAGCGGGATCTTGGTGCCGCGTCCGGGAGTGGCATTCACGCCTTCTATCAAACTGGAGTCAGAAAGATACCCCTGCAATTCCAACACATCTCGGGGAAAGGATTCTGCTGCGCGGGGGTCACGACGCAAAGCTTGAACTGTGGTCTGATCTGTGCCGGGAGCTCGACCAAGACCCAAATCGATACGGCCTGGATGTAGGGAGGCCAAGGTGCCGAACTGCTCAGCGATGACGAGCGGCGAGTGATTCGGCAACATGATGCCGCCAGAACCGAGCCGGATCGAGCTTGTCTTGGCAGCAATATGGGCAATCAGCACAGCAGTGGCCGATGATGCAATCGTCGCCATGTTGTGGTGCTCGGCGTACCAAATGCGCTGGTAGCCAAGAGCTTCAGCGCGCTGGGCAAGCAGGACGCTGGCCTCTAGGGCCTCTCCAACGCTTTGGCCCTCGCCGATTGAAGCCAAATCAAGCAGAGAGATTGGAACCTTTGTCATGGTGAGCTAGTGCCCCTTTCGCAGTATCACCCTAGCGAGTCCGCGGTTACTCAGAAGTCTGTGCCGCCATCAATATTGATGAGCGCGCCAGTGAGATACCCAGCACGCGGAGACAAGAGGAAGGCCATCAAGTCGCCGACTTCTTCGGGTTTACCTGGACGAGCCAAGGCAACATGCATGCCCCATTCATCAGTCATCACACGTTCTAGTGCGGTCTCGTAGGGCCATCCACGTGCATCGGCGACTTGTTGCCGCATCGCATGAAGCGAATCAGTCTCGATTGCCCCTGGAGCAATGCAGTTAGCGCGAACGCCGTGTTTGCCATAGGCCTTTGCAATGCCTTTTGTGAATAGCGCAACCGAGCCTTTTAGTGAGGCATAGGGAAGTCGAACAAGTTCCGGAGATCGCACAGAGAAGGCGGCAGTAGTCACGATCGTGCCTTTGGTTTCAACCAAATGTGGCAGCGCACCTTCAACGCAACGAGAAAGTCCAAGCAGTTGGTCACGAAACGCAGCAATCCACTCGTCATCAGTTGACTCAATCGGCATCTGACCTTTGGTGCCGGTAGTAACAGCGATGCCATCGAGTCGGCCAAGGAAATCAACAGCGCCTTGCACTGCAAGTGCGGCTTGTCCTTCAACAGAAACATCAAAGGCAAGACCCGATGCCTTTCTTGCTCCTGCTGCAATGAGTTCTATAGCGGCACGATCAGCGCGCGCTTGATCACGCCCAACCACAACGATGGAAGCACCGTCGGCGGCTAGCGCTCGTGCTCCGGCAAGACCCATGCCAGCAGTGCCGCCAACAATGAGATATCCCTTATCGCGTACCTGAAGATCCATGGCTCTCGTGCTCCCTCATGTGATGTCGTGATGTGTGGTCTCCCATAAGCACTGACCATGTTCGACGAAGGTCAGCCTATGTCGTGCACACGAATAGTGGTCAGTTATTTGCCACGCTGGTAGGCCGAATCCAGAAGCCTGAATCCCTCCTCCAGAGAAACTCGAGGGGTCCAGTGCAAGGCTTCTTGTGTTTGTCTCTGGTCAAACCAGTGCGCGGTCGCCAGTTGCTCTGCGAGAAATGTGGTGATGGGCGGATCACCGAGTCGATCTCCCCACACTCGTTCAACGACCATCCCTGCGGCATAGGCCACTGCATACGGCACCCGGCCGCGAATGCTCGCTCCACCTGCCTGCGCGATTCGCGCAACAAGTTCCGCCACAGTTCGCGGCTCACCGTTACTCACCACGAACGCTTGGCCGCCCGGGCAATGCTCCACCGCGCAAGCGAGTGCATCGGCCGCGTTATCAACGTACGTCGTATCGATAAGCGACTGTCCGCGATCAATGAGGAACAGTCGACCAGACCGTGCGCGATCAATGATGCGCTCCACCAACTGCGTATCTCCTGGGCCCCACACCAGATGCGGACGAATTGCGGTAACCGCGAGGTCTGGCGAGTTCGCTCCTAGGGCAATAAGTTCTGCCATTGCCTTGCTGCGTGCGTAATAACCTCGAACGTGATCGGGATCAGCCGGTTGTGCTCCCACACCAACCAGCGGTTCGCCTGCGTGAGCCACCGACGGCGATGACACATGCACGAGCCTTGCCACACCTTCGGCAAGGCATGCGTTGACAACGTTGCTCGTCCCCTCAACGTTTACTGTCAAAAAGTCTTGCCATGCTCCAGTTATCGATACGCGCGCAGCAAGGTGCACGACAGCTTCATGCCCTGCAACAGCGCGCTGTAATGCGGCTGCGTCTGACACATCACCGAGTACCTCGCGCGAACGACCACTTGGGCTGCGCTGAAACGTTGTCACTTCGTGGCCGCGTCGATCCAACTCGGCAACCGTCGCACTACCTAGCAGGCCACGTCCGCCAGTAACCAGCACCTTCACGAACGTCCCACCAACACCTGCGACGCCCACACTGCCAATGCAGTGCGATCAACTTTGGAACGGTGTCGCACGTCCACTGGAAGCGAAGTGCGCGCAAGCACTGCAGCAACTGGGACTTGCGCCAACACACGAACTTCGTCGATCAACTCCAAGTCAACAACACGACTTGTTTCCAAAACGATGATTACCTGCTGAGTCTCCACTGGTCCAACACCAACAGCCGCGGCTTGTTTCACCCCAGAAATAACTCCCACCCGCTGTTCGATGGCTACGGGTGCGATCGGCCCTAGTGCAGTGGTGATGACGTGTGCAAGTCGACCACCTATCCAGAGTCGACCTTGGTCATCAATCTCACCCACGTCACCGGTGCGATGCCAACCGACTTCGCGACTACTGCGGCGTTGGGTGGCCCACAAAGCGTCATAACGATCTTTAACGTGCTGGGCGCGCACTACAACCTCGCCCAGAGTGAATACGGAATCACTCAGCGGTCCACTCGCGATACCTTGATCATCGACAGAACTTATCCGTACATCGACACCCGAAATCGGATGACCGACTAACACTCCGGGGCCGTCACCTGCCGAAATAATTTCAGTCAACGAGACATCACACACTGGTAAGACTTCAGTCATGCCGTATGGGGTTCGTACATCAGCCAAGGGACACAGTTCCTTCATCCCCTGTAACAGTTCTCGTGACACAGGTGCGCCTGCACCAAGCACTAATCGCAGCGTGCCAAGCGACGATGAATCTCGTAAGCCATCACGCGTGTCAAGCACTGCTCGAAGTGCAGCCGGTGATCCCCACACGAGCGTTCCGCTCACAGCCTTAACTGCTTCACCAAGAGCCTTTGCGGTCAAGGTCGCAGGGCGCGTGACATCCATGTCAGGAATGACAGAAGAGATGCCTAAAGCCGGACCCAGAACAGCCCATGGTGCGAACGCCGCGACGAGTGCGTCGCGTTCGGTGATGTCGTAATGCGAAATGATCAGATCTCGGGTTCGCGCGATTTGCTCGTGTCGATACACCACACCCTTTGCAGGGCCAGTGGATCCGGATGTGAAGACCACGATTGCTTCGTCGACAGCCTGTGCCCGTGCAGGGCTAACCTTTGACTCACCTTCAACTGCAATGCGTGCCAACTGTCGGGCCGCAATTACCTGCGCACCCAATCCTTTAACTACTGGCATTGCCTTTGGGATAGCAATGATGAAACTAGGTCGGGCACTTCGCAAGGCTCTGCGAATTCCACGGACGCCAAGCGCCGCATCCACGATGACAACCGTGGCTCCGATTTTCCAGCACGCATAGACAGTCGCGACCAGATCAGCTCCTGGCGTTACGAGCACCGCAACGCGATCACCGCGCTCGATGCCTCGCCCTGACAGACCTCGAGCGAGCAACTCGACCTTGGTGCTCAACTGACGCCAGGACACCCGACGCCAACCACTACTGCCCACAGGTTCAACGATTGCATCGTCATCGGGGTGCGTGTCAGCGCGTTCATCAAGCGCCGCCCATAGTGGCCGGGCTACATCAAGTTCGAGTTCGAGATGCTCGCTATTCGTTTCTTCTGCTTCTTGCGTATTCGCTTCTTGTGTGTTCGCGTCTAGATCGCCCATCCACATCCAAAAATCCTCGACAAGCATCGGCGCATCTTCGATCACTAGGTGACGAGCACCTTCGTAGCGATGTACCTGTGCATGCGGCATACGTTCTTGCAAATCTTCGAGGTAGCGGTCACTAAACACCGGATCACCCGGACCCCACAGCAGCAACGTGGGCACCTGCAGCCCGCGAACACCTTCAGCAATCTCATCTAGCGTCGCGGCACTGGGATGACTCGGCTTTACCGGAATGTCCTCAACAAAATCACCGATCGCAGCCCGACGTTCGGCCTTGAGATACGGCGCCCAAAAAGCGCGCCGCACTTCTGCCGTCATGCGTGAACCACTTAACGCTGTAGTGATCCGAAGAAAAATTGGGAAGCGCACGGTATTCAGTGATCGCACAGGAGAAAAACGTGCAGCAGCTATGACTTGTGGAATCCCACCGTCTGTTGGCTGATGCACCGCGGTATTCGTTAAGACCAATCCGCGCACTTGATTGCGATGGGCAAGCGCCCACCCAAGTGAGATGGGACCGCCCCAGTCATGCGCGAGCACGACCACAGGGCCAACGATGCCAAGTGCTGCGGCCACACGGCCAAGATCATCGACGCGCTGTTCCAACCGGCGCTGCGTAGTCAACCGCTCGCTGAACCCCATGCCCAAATGATCAACTGCTACGACCCGCACATCAGCTGGTGCGGAAGCTAAGACTCGGCGCCACAGATACGACCACGTTGGATTTCCGTGAACTGCCAGCACGGTGATGCGAGGATTTTGAACTCCCGTATCGAGCACATGCCAGGTGCGCGCTATTCCTTCGCCATCATCACATGTGATTAAGCGCGACCAAGTTGGGTCAAGCCCGGGAAGCCCATCAGGCGGAAGGGTCGCCGATGCCGCGACAGAAGGACCGCGCATCAACTACCAGTCAATCTCGATGATGGCCGAGTTCAAACCAGACCCGATTCCCATGAGTGCAATGCGTTGACCTGCAACCAGATCGGCTTGATTGGCAGCTAACGTAAACGGAACCGAAGCTGGACCGATGTTGCCACGGGTCGGGAAGATCACTGGGGTGCGCGCGGGATCAATACCAAGTGCAGAAGTAATGGCATCGGTATAAACCTTAGAAACTTGATGAATGAAGTAGGCGTCCATATTCGACCAATCAAAGCGCGACTTGGCTCCATTCCAAGTGTCGACGGCCAGTTCGACTCCCGCATTTAGGAGTCGACTGGAATCTGTGATCATTCCGTCGAGATCTCCAACGCATAACTTGTTGTGCTGTGTAGCTGCGCGCGTGACTCCGCCGATCATTCGGTGACCTTCTGGGTGAAGGGACGCACGACCCAGAACCATCGCGGCTGCGCCCGACCCCAAGGTGAGGGTGGCAAATTGTGCGATGACTTCCCTGCGAGTCGCGTTGATGTTTTGCAACCGCTGAATCGTCATCTCCTGGGTGCGGCGAGTACCTTCACCGTCAACAACAAGGGCGTAATCAATCTGGCCAGCGTCGATCAACGTTGCCGCGAGGTGCATTCCGTTGAGGAATCCCAAGCATGCATTTCCAACATCGAAATTCATGCAGTGGGTGCCTAGACCCAATTGCTCGTGAACATCAACAGAAGCCGAAGGCTCCAAGTGACTGCGACTCACGGAGGTATCGATCAACAGACCGATCTGGCTTGGATCGATGCCGGACTCGGCAATCGCCTTGGCTCCAGCCATCGCTGCGGCATCGGCGAAGGAAACATCTGTCGGCCACCATCGACGCTCGACAATCCCAGCCAGAGATTCCAATAAGCCCGGTCGCAATCCGACACGCTCGAGTGTGTGAGCGAGCTGTGATTCGATTTCTGCTGAAGTCACCACGATGGGCGCATCAGCAACCGTCACCGACAACACAGCAGTGTCGCGGTACCCGAAAATTGCATTGCCGGTCATGACATCCCTTTTCATTGAGGCCCAAGCCTCTGAAGTGAACTAAGCCTGCCATGTCCCCAAATAGCCGCTGACTCCGGAGTGTCCGGAACCATCAAAGAAAAGCATGCCAACGATGGACCCCTCCGCTGTCAGGCTGGGCTGAGCCCAGAGCCGGGGCTCTAGCCTGAGAAGTCGGGTCTGCGGAGCAACAAGTAGGGGCAGTCTTGTACCCGCAGTCGACAGATGTTCACGCTGGTGCAAAATGCGAGTATCAGCTAATGAGAGAGAGCGCCATGCCGCCAGAATTAGTTTCAGGTCTTGAACGATTCGGCGATGTCTTGCGAGAGTTGCAAGATGTTTCAACTGCGACCGGTGCGCGTGCACGCTCGAGCGCTGCGACGCGGGAACGGTAAAAAGGTGCTGCCTGTCCATTAAAGACCAGACAAAGGTAGGACATGCGCAAAACTAGCACCCCAGATCGACTGTTAGATCACTCTTAGTAAGGGACGCCATCTTTATCTAGGTAATCCTCAATGGCGATCCCATCGGCGACGAGCTGCTCGTACGCCGCATCGTCCAGGCCAAGGACTTCTTGAAACACATACCGATTGTCCTGTCCGAGCGTGGGTGCCCCTCGCTCCCAGGCCAAAGGCAGGCCTTGGAACATCGGTCCGAGGTGGTCGAAGGTCCCCACATCGCGGCTCTCCAGCGGACGAATCCAGCCACGTGCCTTGAACTGGGCATCTTCAGCAAACATCGGGTCATCAGCAATCGGCGCAGCAGCTACACCTGCAAGTTGAAGGACATGAAACGCCTCTGACGCAAGAACATCTTTCGCCCACCCAGCGATAGCGACGTCGAGTTCGTCGTGCGCGGCCTGACGCCCCGCAACATCGGCGAACCGTGGGTCGGCAGCCAGATCGGGGCGATCCATCACCTTGGTCAACCCTGCCCAAGCCGCGTCATCCGCCACAGTGAGCGCCAGCCAACCGCCGTCCGCGCACGGATACACACCCTGCGGTGCACAGTACGGATCTCGATTGCCCTGACGGACAGTTGCAACCCCACGCTGCAAGTTGACGAAGACCTCCCCCAACTGGCTCAGCACGTTCTCACTTTGTGCCATCTCAATAACCTGCCCACGCCCAGTGGCTGCCCGGTAATGCAGCGCGGCTAGTAGCGCGAATGCGCCGGCCGGTCCAGTAGCGCTGTCCATGTGCAGTGTGGAAGGTGACTCCATAAGAGTTGTGCCGCGATGACCGCAGAGCGCTGCCAACCCGGTAAGTCCATCGAACTGCGCGCCAAAGCCGGTGTAGTGCGACCAGTCACCGGACAATCCGGCCGGCGGTATTCGCAGCACGATCAGTCTTGGGTTGATCTTCAGCAACTCGGATTCGTGGATGCCCATCTGGTGCAGCGTCGAGGCTTTGAGGTTCTCGATAAACACATCGCTTTTAGCGACCAACTGCATGAACAACTCGCGCTGCCTTGGGAGTCGTACGTCTAACGTGCACGACAACTTTCCACGCCCTACCGAGTTATTCATGGAATGCCGATTGAATGGACGATCACTTTGTCCCGGGGCCAGTGGCGCATAGAGCATGCCCAAGGCCCCTAGTGTCATGGTGCTCGTCGGACGCGGAACATAACCTTTGGTTGTTGGCGGAAAGACCAATGGCGTCTCGACCCGAATCACTTCAGCCCCCAGATCGGCCAGGTTCTGGGTTACGAATGGCCCCGACCAGACCGTTGTTATGTCGAGAACTCGGATGCCGGACAGAGGTGGCGTGTTCGGGTCAGTTGCCGTGAACGTGGGCGCGTCAGGTTGTACATCGTCTACCGGTTCGTTTTGACCCACTAAGGGAGCGGACCGACGTAGGCTCCAGCCGCCCTCGGTAAATCGGTATGGGGCTCCTGGAAGAACTAGCGGCCCAAGCTCTTGGTCGACGGCATGCACCCAGAACCCGCGTTGGAATAGGTGATCTGCCTGCAACATCGCCTCGGGCTCGTTCACTGGGGTCACTGGCCAGCCAGCGGCCTGCGCCGCAACGGTCACTTCGTCGCGGGTGCGTGACAGCAGCCAGGGATAGAGCACACCGTCCAAGATCTCTTTGGTGACCGGATTCGTGAATGCATCTGGCGCAGCAAAAGCCGCACGCAGCTCGTCGCTACCCAACACCGTCAACATCTCATCAAGTTGCTGGGTTGTCATCATCATGGCCACATAGCCGTCAGCGCAAGGGAAAATCCCCAACGGGAGAAGCGTGTCTGTAGGCGCAGCTACCACCTTGCTGGTCACCGGGCGACCTAAGTATTCCCAACCTAGGTAACGCGCGATTCGGTTCGGTGTCGACGCAAGAACCTCGACAGCTGAAACATCGACGAATGCGGCGATTCTTGAAGCGCGTGCGCGCAACACTGCTGCGAGCCCACCCAGCGCCGCCGCCTGGCCAACCACAGCCTGCTCGATCGACAGTGGCAACTTCACCGGGCCCTTCCGGTCATTCACGAGAGCCCCACTAAATGCCTGGACGACTACATCGCTCCAGGAATAGTCGGCGTACGGTCCCTTTGATCCAAAACCAGTGATTGCGACAACTGACGTAGCGGGATTTGCAGAAACTATTTGATCCCGATCAATCCCCCAGTCCAAGAGGCTGCGTCGTCCGGGGCTCTCCACTACAAGGTCGGCGCCCGCAAGTAACTCGCGCAATGCCGGTCCAGCAGCTGGCGACACATCTAGAAGGACGCTTCGCTTATTGGTGTTCAGGTGAGCGAACAGCCCTGGGTCAGCCCGTAACTCGTCGCCTTCAGGAGGCTCAACTTTTATTACGTCGGCCCCTAGGTCGGCGAATACCTTTCCGCACCACCCCGCGGCGAATCCGCTCCCGATCTCGACAACTCTTAGGTCACTCAGCGCCTGACGCATTCGTCCAAC
>JBIIAA010000047.1:0-14016 GCA_044240165.1 Candidatus Nanopelagicales bacterium | reverse complement strand
CGTGGTGCGAAATGTTGCGGCAGGTATCGGGGTGATCGGCGGGGTGGGTCATCCAGATCGTTGGGAGGAACTTCATCCGCATTCATTTCGTGAGGTCTTGAACCTGTGTCGGTCGACGTTTGACTACACCTGTGTTGATCTCGGCGCGGGATTGGACCCAATTGGATCAGACCCAGAATCATTCGAATTACAACGATTCTCAGCCGCGTCTACTGCATTGCGGGAAGCAGACGCAGTTCTTGCCGTTGGGCTTGCAACTCCACTTGGGCTGTCCCGGCTGCTCACTAGCCTTGGGCTAGTCATGTCATTGGCACGACAAGAAGTAGCGATTGCAATCCGGAAGCATGATGATGTTGGCGCCCAGCAAGCCATCGCCACACTTCGAGCATATGGCTGCCAGCAGGAGATCTTTGAGATGCCGAAAATCTCAACACATGACGTGGTTCACCCATCAGGGTTTAAACGAAACCGGCGGGTACTGCGGAAACAACATGATCAATGGACGGCCTTGGAATCATGGGCAATGCGAAGCCGTCAGGGGGAGGGTAGTACCACGATGAGTGTGCCAACACGCGCAAATTTATAGACCTGAGCAGCACCCTGCTCTGAAAGTCGAACGCATCCACCGCGAGCGATGGCGAGCCCAAGTTGGTTAACTGAGTGCATCAACTTGCCGTTGTAGTAGCGAGGAATGCTGTGCAAGCCAATCGGCGATTTCGTATCAGGCCCATAGGTAAAACGAACCATGTGATTAAAGGTCACCTCAGAATTTGGGTTATAGGCCTTCGTGCTTTTTGAGAACACCTGATAGGTACCAGCCTTGGGTCGATCCCAGCGGCCTACCACTGGGAATCGACCAACCACCGTGTTATCGGCCTTGATTAACCAGACCGTCATGAGTGCTTTGTCGTAGACCACTCGTTTTGTGCCTGCGTGCAGAAGATCATTTGGGTAAGCGGGAATCCACTTTGCTTTCTTGGTTCGCGAAGCGGGCTTGGGGCGATGAGTCGACGACGGAATTGCGCTGGGTGCAGGTGTGGCCGGCAAGGATGCGCCTGGCATCGGCGTAGCGGTGTTTGAAGTTGCCGATGTGGATGCGCTTGGGGAAGGTGAGAGCGGGGCAGCGTTAGCGCTCAAGGCATAGAAGCCGCCACCAAGCAGCAGAACGCCGGCAATAACGCCACTGCCGATTTTGGCGTTCAACGTGGTTATGGGCACCTGCTTATATGTACAGCATTTACGGGTGAAAATTTGTCTCCCACTCAGTGCCGAGGTCTACATAGTGCGTTTTAGCCTGTTGTACCGCTCTTGCGTAGCCAATCGGCCGCGAACGATTCTTCTTTTTCCAGGTAGCGCTGCGTTTGCTCGCGTGCCAAGTTCTCGACTTTTCCACCGAAAAAGGGGATTGAAGCTTTGAATTCACCCTCGGTGACGATGGTGGTTTGTGCACCGTCGTAGGTCATGGTTGCAACGCCTAGAAATGTGAGTGGGGCGCTGAATTCAACTCGAAATGTGCCAAGACAGGAGTCCTTGGCTGCCGGCTGCCACGATTGGTACTCGGTTACGGTCAAAGTGTCACCCACGATCGCTACAGCGAATGAGGGCATTTCGGAGGGCAAGGTCCGAATTATTTCAAGTTCAGTCGTGCCATCAGCCTGAACGGAAGATGAACTTTCAACGCTCAAAGCACCGGTGATTGTTGCTCGAGCATTGATATAGCTCTCGTTTGTGAGCATTTCCAGCACTTGGATTGGATCGGCCGAATACACCTGCGCGACTCGTAACTGGGTTCCCATGAGACTTCCTCTCCTTGAGGAGTTAGCGTAGACGAGTGATTAAAGTAGTGAACGCAGCGCTGGAAGCTCTCGGAACTGAAGTCGACAACTCCCAGCGAGTATTGGTGAGTCGAGCGCTAAAGCATCTGAACTGGGATGACCTCAGCGGCTTCACGCCTCAAACCTTGGTCGAGCACCTCGAGCATCTTCGCGCGGTTGGCGAAACGCGGCTGGAAGATCGAACCAATGTTGATGTTCGCGATCTTGGCGACGCCGAGTTCACCGTCTCAACAATCGTTTCTGATGACATGACGTATCTCGTTGACTCGGTGGTTGGGGGGCTGAGAAAAGAAGAGAAGAGTCCGCTCCTCATTCTTCACCCGCAATTGTGGGTGCGACGTGACTCGCTAGGCAGGCTTGTTGAAATTCTCAACATTGACGTTGACGAGCCAGGGCCAAGTGATGCCTGCAAGGAATCTTGGATCGTTGTAGAGCTCGAACGAGATTTCGTACACGAAGACAACACTCGGACTGCGAATCACCTTCGACAAATTGCGCGTGATGTGCGCTGCTCAAATGACGATGAACTCCTGATGAAAGAACAAGTCGCAGAACTTGTTCGGGTCGTAACGAATGCAGCCAGTTCAACCTGGAATCCAGATGATGCCAAAGAAAGCGCGGCATTCCTGCGATGGATGACTGATGGGCATTTTCTTTTTCTTGGATATCAGGAGTACACGCTTTCTCAGGCAGATGAAGAGGTGACCCTCACGCCGGTTGAAGCCAGCGGGTTGGGAATCTTGCGAGATGACCGGGATGGGTCGGGAAATAGTTCGGTTCAACTTTCCAAGCTCGCTGGCCAACATGCCCGCGACAGTTTTCCCCTCGTCATCACCAAAGCAAATTCACGATCTACGGTGCACCGCACAAGCTATTTGGACTACGTCAGCGTTCGAGTGACCTCCGAAACCGGAGAGGTTATTGGCGAGCGCAGATTCTTGGGCCTCTACATTGGCAGCGCATTCACTGAAAGTGTCACGGCAATTCCTGTCTTGCGCGTTCGGTTCGAACGGATGCTGCAGGCGATGGACGTGATCGCCGGATCTCATAGCGCTCGTGACTTAAGCCAGTTCATGGAGTCGATTCCGCGTGATGAATTCTTTTCCATGAAAACGGATCAGCTCATTGACTTGGGTATTTCTGTTATCCACTTGTCTGAGCAGCAAAAGGTCAAGACTTTCTTTCGCTTAGACGAATTTGGTCGATATGTATCTGCCTACATCTTCGTTCCTCGAGAGAATTACACAACGAGCGTTCGACTTCGCATCGAAGAACTTATTCGAGAATTCTTCGGGGCGACCAGCGTTGATTTCTCGGTGTTGGTTGGCGAAGGGTCGCATGCACGTTTGCATTTCATCGCGCATCTGCGGGCTGGGTTTCTTGGAACCTTGCCGGACACTGCAGAACTCGTTGATGCGATTGAGGTAGTCACTCGTACCTGGAAAGGCGAGTTCACGCAGGTAGCGCTGCATCAAGTTGGGCGAGTGGAGGTTGCGACCTTCCTACATCAATTTATCGATGCCTTTCCTGAAAGTTATCAAGCGATGGTTACGGCTGAAATTGGTGTCGCAGATGCAATGAGCATCATGGCCTTAGAACCGCATGACATCGCGATCTCAGTGAAGCGGTTTGCAGATTCAAACCTTGCAGAGATAAAGCTTATCCGGGTGGGCGATCCAATTTCGTTGTCTCAAGTACTCCCATTGCTTCAAAATTTTGGTGTTCGAGTCCTTAACGAGTATCCATTCGAGGTTCAACGCAAGGGATTTGGTTCCGCTTGGGTTCTGCAGTTCGGAATTGAATTACCAGATCTCCAATTACCGGCAGAGGATTCACTCAATGAGCGCCTGGTCAATGCTCTGCGAGCATCGTGGTTCGGCCAAGTGGAATCTGATTCATTTAATGGGCTTGTTATTACAGCAGGACTCACTGCACAGGACGTTGCCGTGGTTCGTGCCTATGCCCGATACATGCGACAGATCGGATCTGCGTTCGGGCAGGACTACATCCAGCAGGTAGTACTTTCTTATCCGCAGGTGGCTGCTCTGCTTGCTGAATTATTTTCCTCGCAATTCGACCCATCAATGGTGATTGACCGCGAAGGCGCTCGAGCTATCAAGATCCAAGCCATCGAACAGGTGTTAGACGCAGTCCCGATTCTTGATCACGACAGAATTTTGCGGACGCTGTACTCATTAATCTTGGCTACCTTACGAACTTCGGTGTATTTGCCGGCAGGCGAGGAGATCCCGAGGGCGTTCGCCTTCAAGTTGGATTCGCGCGCAATCACAGAAATGCCGCTGCCGAAGCCGCTTGTGGAAATTTGGGTCTATTCACCTCGAGTCGAAGGTGTCCACCTTCGTTTTGGTCGAGTTGCACGAGGTGGTTTGCGGTGGAGTGATCGCCGCGAAGATTTTAGAACGGAAATTCTTGGCCTCGTAAAAGCTCAAGAGGTCAAGAACGCAGTGATCGTGCCGGTCGGCGCCAAGGGTGGTTTCGTGCCAGCTAACTTGCCCGATCCAAAAGTTGATCGAGAAGGTTGGATGCAAGGCGGTAAGGCTGCGTATCAAGAATTCGTTTCAGCGTTACTTGATTTGACTGACAATTTGAGTCATGGGCAAGTGATAGCGCTGGAAAATATTCTTAAGCGCGATGGGGATGACCCCTATCTCGTTGTTGCAGCAGACAAGGGCACGGCATCCTTCTCTGATATTGCCAATGCGATTGCGGTGTCACGAGGCTTTTGGCTGGGAGACGCTTTTGCCAGCGGTGGGTCCTTGGGTTACGACCACAAGGCAATGGGTATCACCGCTCGCGGAGCCTGGATCTCTGTTGAGCGACATTTTCGTGAACTTGGACTTGATACCCAAGTCGATCCGTTCACGGTAGTTGGCGTCGGTGACATGAGCGGCGATGTCTTTGGCAACGGAATGCTGCTCAGCGATCAGATCAGGTTAGTCGCAGCCTTTGATCATCGAGATATTTTCATTGATCCAGACCCAGATCCGACAACATCGTTGCTCGAGCGCCGGCGAATCTTTGAACTTCCTCGGTCCAGCTGGGCTGATTTTGATTCAAGCCTTATTTCATCTGGTGGTGGCGTTTTTTCTAGAAGTGCTAAGTCGATCCAGTTGTCAGAGCAAGCCTGCCAAGCGCTAGGAATCGACAACGGACCAAGAACCATGGCTCCTAATGAGGTTATTCGAGCAATTCTGCAGGCGCCAGTTGATTTACTTTGGAACGCAGGAATAGGTACTTACGTGAAGGCCGTTTCTGAATCCAATCTGGACGTGGGCGATAAAGCCTCCGATGCGACTCGGATCAATGGCGGCGATTTGCGATGCAAGGTAGTTGGTGAGGGCGGCAACCTTGGTTTCACGCAACTTGGTCGCGTTGAGGCTGCGCTTGCTGGTGTGCGCCTGAATACGGACGCCATCGATAATTCGGCAGGCGTAGATACCTCTGATCATGAAGTAAACCTCAAGATATTGCTCGATGTTTTAGTTCGCAGTGGTGAGCTCTCTGAGCAGGAACGAAATGAAGTACTGAGCAGGATCACCGGTCAGGTTGCCGTGGCTGTTCTTGCTGATAACTACGGACAAAATGTTGTGCTTGCTAATGCAAAGGCAGCTGCTGTCACTTTGTTGCCTGTTCATCAGCGAATGATTCGCGATCTGGAACACAAGGGCGATCTAGACCGATCGATCGAATTTCTTCCTTCGGATGAAGAACTTGATCGTCGGCGCCAAGAAGGCCACGGGCTTACTTCACCAGAGTTAGCCGTGCTTTTAGCCTACGTCAAGATTGGGCTAGCTGCTGATCTCAATAATTCGAACATAGGCAAAGACCCTTGGTATCAGTCAGCGCTGTTCGCCTATTTCCCAAGTGAAATTGTTGAACAATTTCGAGATGCGATCTTGACTCACCAATTGCGTGATCAAATCGTCAGTACGGTTGTCTGCAATGAAGTGGTGAATGCTGGCGGTATCTCCTTTGTCTTCCGAGTAGTTGAAGAGACAGGCGCCAATTCAGTTGAAGTTGTGAATGCTGCAGTCGCTGTTTTAGAGATATTTGATTTGCCTCGGCTCATGCATGCAATTGATGATCTCGATGGGCAGGTTCCGGCGGCTGCTCAACATGCACTCCATCTACAACTTCGCCGCATTTTGGACCGGGCAACTCGATGGATATTGACGAGTCGCACCGGACACCTTGCGCCGCAAGAGCTTGTTGATGCCTTTCGTCCGGTTATTCGCCAGTACGCATCTCAACTGCGCACGCACCTTCCTGAAGGTTTGCGCGATGACGTTCTTATTCGGTCGACTGAACTGATTGAAGTGGGCGCTCCGATCGAGTTAGCCCGCGAAGTGAGTTCCTTACTCGAAGTCTTCTCGCTCATGGATATCGCGGACTTAGCAAAGCGCACAGGAGTTTCGCCAGACCGGATCATCCCTTTATATCTGGCCGTGACGGAGGCCTATGGAATCGATCCGTTACTGACGGCAATTTCGAATCTACCGCGCACAGATCGCTGGTCCGTATTGGCTAGGCAGGCACTTCGAGCTGATCTTTATAGCGTGACCGCTGCGCTCACCGCGGAATTCTTAGCTATGGATCAAGGATCAGCGGCCTTAACTATCGCCTCGTGGGAAGGACACCATGCCAAGAGTGCGACACGGGCGAGGGCGACATTATTGGAAATCGCAGCGGTAGAACATCCTGATCTGGCAACGATCTCGGTGGCCTTGCGCGTGCTGCGAACCCTGATTGCCCAAACTTCGACGAGCTAAGTTATTTGCAGATCCTTTGCAGGTACTTACGCTGCTCTTGGCTCCTGCGGGGCGAGGGTTAGCATAGGCAAATTGCTTGAAGTTTCATCTACCCCAATGGAGTCATCGTGAGCCTGCCGCCCCTGGTGGACGCCAATGTCGAACTCACCGTCGATGAGGTGCGCCGCTATAGCCGCCATCTGATCATTCCTGATGTCGGCATGGCTGGTCAGAAGCGTCTGAAGAACGCCAAAGTCTTGTGTGTTGGTGCGGGTGGGCTTGGTAGTCCGTCACTGATGTATTTGGCAGCAGCTGGAGTTGGAACGCTCGGCATCGTTGAATTCGACGTGGTTGATGAGTCAAACCTGCAGCGCCAGATCATTCACGGCCAAAGCGATATCGGACGTTCCAAGGCCGAGAGCGCTCGAGACACAGTGCGAGAAATCAATCCCCTCGTCACAGTAAACGTGCACGAAGTGCGTCTGGATTCCACGAACGTCATGGAATTGTTCGCGCAGTACGACTTGATCGTTGATGGCACTGACAACTTCGCTACTCGCTACCTCGTCAACGATGCCTGTGTTCTTCTTGGCAAGCCTTATGTCTGGGGCTCGATCTATCGCTTCGATGGTCAAGCCAGTGTTTTCTGGTCCGAACATGGTCCGTGCTACCGCTGCTTGTACCCAGAGCCACCACCACCAGGCATGGTTCCTTCGTGTGCTGAAGGCGGCGTGCTGGGTGTGCTTTGCGCCTCGATCGGTTCGATTCAGGTCAATGAAGCAATCAAATTAATCACGGGCATTGGTGAAACCCTGCTCGGTAAATTGATGATTTACGACGCCCTGGATATCAATTACCGCAAGGTAAAGATCCGCAAGGATCCAAACTGCGCAATCTGTGGTGAGAACCCAACGGTTACTGAACTTATTGACTACGAAGCCTTCTGCGGATCAATTTCGGAGGAAGCTGCCGAAGCTGCGATGGATTCAACGATCTCGGTGAAGGATCTCAAGGGCATGCTTGATGCTCGCGAACGTGGCGAGACTGACTTTGTGCTGATCGACGTGCGCGAGCCAGGTGAATACGAGATTGTTGCCATCCCTGGATCAATCTTGATCCCGAAGGGTCAGTTCCTTGATGGTTCAGCACTAGCGCTGTTGCCAACGGATAAGCCGATTGTGTTGCATTGCAAGCTTGGCGGACGATCAGCCGAAGCTCTTGCTGTAGTTAAAGGTGCAGGCTTCTCAGACGCTGTGCATGTTGGTGGCGGAGTGCTTGCCTGGGTTACCCAAATCGAGCCAGACAAGCCTGCCTACTAAAACCTGAAGTGTGCAAGACCTCCAGGCCTAGTTCCCGTGAATTATTCGGGGGCTAGGCCTGCGTCTTGGAAGTCAAACTTCTTATGTGAGCCATCGCAGTACGGCTTCTTAGCCGAATGACCACAGCGGCAAAGGAAAGTCTTTGTGGTCTGACGGATGAGCAC
Organism: Candidatus Nanopelagicales bacterium; assembly: GCA_044240165.1. Lineage (GTDB taxonomy): Bacteria > Actinomycetota > Actinomycetes > S36-B12 > S36-B12 > UBA11398. Next base: position 5,929 of record JBIIAA010000047.1, on the reverse strand, counting down.
GCCATTGGCATCGAGAAGGTCTACTTCGCCCACGATTTCGTAGGGTCCGTTTTCACACGTGGTTACCGTGACGTTCGTATTTTCAGTCATGAGCGCATTCTTACCTATAACTTGACGGAAAACTTGGCTTTAGCCAGCGACAATGTCACCTTCGGCTGCAGAAACTTCAATTCCAAGGCCCTTGAGGTACTCGGTTGCGGCATCAAGGTCTGCAGGCTCGCCTTCAAGATCCAAGACCATCCAGCCCACGTGCTGCTCAATATTGGCCCGGCGGATATTGGGGATCACCTGAAACTGCTTGCCCATCGTGTAAACGATCGGTGCGGTGACGGTTTCTGGGCCAAAGGTCAGCTGTAGGTGGCGATGCGTGGTCATGGGAGCAGTCTATAAGAACGGCGTTAGAGCGCGCCACGCTTGGTGAGCCAGGTGAAGGCCCAGTAGCCAGGAACCGTTGGGATCCAGAAGGTGACCAATCGGTAGAGCAGCACGGCAGAAAGTGCAACGCCGCCATCTAGACCTGCAGCAGTGAGTCCAGCAGTGAGCGCTGCTTCAACTGCGCCCAATCCACCAGGAGTAGGTGCGGCCTGTCCGATCGTGGCACCTGCGAGATAGACCACCGCGATCACCGCGATGCTGACGCTTCCGCCAAAGGCCTGAACGCTGGCATAGAGCACGCCGATATAGGCCAGGTTCAACACGATGATGCCGCCGATACCTTCAATCAGTTTCGCGGGCCGTTGAGCAACCGTCAACAAACGTGGCCCGACTTCGCGCAGCAAAGGCCCGACCCGCTCATGGGTCACGCGTCGCACCTGGGGGATAGCAAAGAGCGACACGATGATGACTGCGACCACCACAACGATAATCACTACAACCTTTGGCGGTTGAAAAGTGAAGTCGGCCTGAGTGCCCGCGGCAAAGCCAAAGCCCAAAAGCAACAGCATGTGCATGATGAAGGCCATCACTTGTGAGACACCCACGCTTGCACCAGCGAGTGCAGGATTGAGTCCTGCTCGCTGCAGGAAGCGCATGTTGATTGCAACAGCACCAAGGGTCGGTGGCGACACCAAGGTTGCAAAATCGCCAGCAAGTTGAGCCATCATCGTTCGATGCAATGGGATGCTTTCTGGAACAAAACCAGCAAGCGACCAAGCTGCGCCAACGTAAGTGATCAAGCTAAAGAGCAAGGCCGCCAGAGCCCAGCGCCAGTCTGCAGTTTTAAATAATTGCACAAGGTTAACGTCAGCAAGCTGAGTAAGTAAGACATATCCAGCAACGGTGCCGACAACGGCGAGAACAAGAGTCTTGGGTTTGATGCGCTCAAGCTGAATTGGCTCAACACCTTCACCGGTGCCAATCTCAATGAGCGAGTCACGTAGCTCAACTAAGAGCCCTTTGTGTTTGCGAACTGCACGCCGAGTTGGTGCAGATAGTGCGACTGGTTGTAAGGCTGGCAAAGCACGCGAAAGACCAGCAACACCAAGCACTGTTCGTCCAGTTCGCACTGCGCGCTCAACGTTCGTCAACATTGCCAAGGTGACAAGAAGTTCGGCAAGATCAATACGCAAAGAAACATCACTTGCGGCGATAGCTCCACCATCGTGACCAACGAGCCAGATAGCACCGTCTTCGCTACGGATGAGGTTGCTGGAGTCAAGTGCGCGATGACTGATTTGGTGTTCGTGCAAGGTGCGAACAGCTCGCCAGGTTTGTTCGAGATCGTTATCGGTTACTTCTTCGACATCGCCAAGGATTTCGCCGTCAATGTATTCGTAGGCAAGGAGATAGGAGTCTTCGTTAATTTCTGATGCCAGCAGCAGCCGAGGTTCGGGTGCTCCTGCCGCTTGAGCAGCGAACGAGGTCAGTGCTGCATGGTCAACGGCTCGTCGCATATTGAATCGACCACGAGCTTGGTCTTCGCGCAATCGCACGGCAGTCCAGGCTGCCTTAACGATTCCGGCGCCTTCCATGTCACGGTCAAACACGGTGACTCGCATGACACCGCCGTTACGGGTGACGGCTTGGTAGCGGCGTCCGCGTCGAGTGGTGTCTTGGGCGAGCAAAGTGATCACTGGATATCCACCGCGTTCGAGGGCCTGCGCAATTGCAACACCTGAAGGCCGCGAGGTGGGAGTGCCAAATGCATAGCGGGCGATGAGACCGATGCCCCAGCCAATAGTGATGGACATCAACATGCCGGCAAGTGCGATTGCTGAACTCAGAACCGTGACGATCATGACTGAGCCGATAACGATGACGCTCAACACGCTCCACGGTCGCCGATGCATCAGTCGCGCGACAGTGATGAATGCAATCAAGCCGCCAAGAATTGGGGCGGTCGCCGCACCTCCTTGGCTTGGCGAACCCGTCAGTGCTGTTAGGAGTCGGGGTGAATCAAGATTTGAGACAACGGTTGCGAGCGCCGTTAAAAAGATAACGCTGAACAACAAGGCAAGCAACGAGTCAAAGAGTTGACGAAGGCGCTTGCGCACGGCCAGAGCAATCGATGCTGCAATAGGTAGGCCAAGGGTGCCGATGCCGCCGATGACATTGAGTATCAGCACGACAAAACCAGGGAGCAAGCTCGCTGTGCTGGAGAGATCTGAGTCAAGGCCCGCGCTGGTGCTCGAGGCAAACCAGGCAGCCAGCACGATGCCGACGGTCACGGTGATGGCCAATACAAATCGGGCCAGATCCATTGGTCGGCGCACTCGAAGCGGGATAACCCCGTCTTCAATAATCAAGGTGGGGGACTGGCCTCCATCAAGACCGAGGGGGTCTGATGGCCCGTCGTCGAAACGTACGGGCGGCTCGCTCACGGGCCCATCGTGCCAGATCCACCAGATTAGGTGTGGACAACCCGTTCGGCGTGGGTGGTGAAGTCAGACCAAGGTGGTACTAATGCCTCATGGCACAAGGATTGCGGGAACGAGGGAAGGCGCACATCTGGAGCCTAGATATCTCCGCTTTGCCCCGAGCAAATCCACCAGTTCTCGATGCCGATCAGCAGCGGGTCGTGGATCATCGGTCCGGGCCACTCCTAGTGCTCGCCGGTCCAGGCACCGGCAAAACCACCACGATCGTTGAGGCCATCGTGGCCCGACTCAATGACCCAGTTGAGCCGATCAGGGCTGAGCAAGTGCTGGCTTTGACCTTTGGCAAGAGTGCGGCTGCTGACCTGCGAGATCGTCTGGTGTCGCGCCTAGGTGGGGGCGTCCTGCCCAGTGTTGCAACCTTCCACTCCTTTGCCTTTGGTCTGCTGCAACAAACCGCCACCGCGGAGGATTACCGCGAGCCGCCGCAGTTGCTCTCTGGCGCCGAAGAAGATGTGCGCATTCGTGAGTTGCTTATGGGCGCCGTGGAAGACGGCACGATTGAGTGGCCTGATGATCTCGCTGGTGCAGTTTCCACGCTAGGTCTAGCCAATGAAGTGCGAGCAGTGCTCGCTAAAGCAAAAATGCTTGGCATCGCTCCCGAACAACTTGAACGCATCGGCCGATCATCACAGCGGCCAGCCTGGGTTGCTGTTGGTCGACTTGCTGCCCAAGAAGGCGATGTCATGGACTGGCAGAACGTCCTTGACTACGTAGAACTCTTAAGTGCTGCAGTTGCTCGCGCGCAAAGTGCCCACGTTGCTCAATCACTTCAGCAGCAGTATCGATTGATTTGTGTTGATGAATATCAAGACACTGATCCACTGCAGGTTGCCTTGCTACGGGCGCTCGTTGGCCCACACACTGCAGTCATAGCCGTAGGTGATCCTGATCAATCCATTTATGGATTCCGCGGGGCAGACCTCGGTGGCATCTTGCGGTTCCCTCAGGAGTTTGGCGGTGTGAATAAGTCAGCACCGATCGTGGTTCTTCGTCACACCCGCCGATTTGGTCCTGCCATTCGCGATGCGGCATCCAGAGTTATTTCTAGAGTCCGGATTCCCTTACTTGATCCTGCAGTATTCGCGCTGCATCGCAACCCAATCTGTGAATCCGAATCATCTGCAGAATCAATCCAAGTGCAAACCTTTGACAGTGAGTTGATGCGCTCGGCCGGTATCGCCCAAGACATGCGTGCCATGCACTTGCATCAAGGTGTGCCGTGGTCGCAGATGGCAGTGCTTGTCCGCAATAGCCAAGACATTGCTGGCGTGCAGCGAGCGCTTGTGCAGGCAGGAGTTCCCGCTGCAGTTGCCACTGACGAGATTCCACTTCGTGCGGAACCTGCGATTGCGGTGTTGCTACAGGCTCTAGGCGTTGCAGTGCGACCAAGTGCGATTTCCACAGCCGAAGCCCTTGAGTTAGTTACCGGGCCGCTATGCGGAATTGATCCATCACAGCTTCGCGCGCTTGGCCGAGCCTTACGCATGCAGGCTCGCATCGATGACCCAAGCATCACGCCACCACCTTCCGATGAACTTTTACGTGATGTGTTGCGTGGAACGCGCCAGTTACCGGTAGATGAGCAGCTTGCCGATGTATGCCAGTCCTTGCAGCAATTCATGAAACTGATCAACGATGCGCATCAGCTCGTCGAACGAGGCGCAACCCCGGTTGAAGTCTTGTGGATGGTGTGGTCAGGGCAATGCGCAGATCGCACCCGGGCCCACGGTTGGGCTGATCGCTTGCGTCGACAAGCACTTGAAGGCTCTCGATCAGCAGATCACGATATTGATGCGGTGATGGCCTTATTTGATGCAGCCGAACGAGCACAGCAGCGTTATCGCGGGGTCGTTGGCGTACGCAACTTCGTGTTGTCGCTACAGGAACAACATTTATCTGCCGAGCCAATTTCAGAACGAGGCATTCAAGGTGACGTAGTGCGAGTGCTGACTGCCCACCGAGCAAAAGGTCAAGAGTGGGATGCGGTGTGGATTGCTGGCACCCAAGAAGGGCAATGGCCCGACTTGCGCCCACGAGGCAGCGTTCTTGAGTCTGATCGTTTAACTGCCGATGGTGTTGGACCAGCCATGAGTCCCAGCGCCTTACTAGCCGAAGAGCGCAGACTGCTCTATGTGGCAATCACGCGAGCTCGCCGTTATTGCGTCATCACTACCTTGCAACTTTTCGAAGATTCAGGTTCACAGCCAAGTCGATTCCTAGAAGAACTTGAAGTTCCTTGGGTGGCTGCTGATCGGCGACGGCGATTCACCACTTCGTTACCTGCATTGGTGGCAAAATTACGACTGGCAGCCACTGATCCACAAAGTTCTTTGGCTATTAGGCAAGCAGCGATTCGCAAGTTGTCTGAACTTGCGGTTGTTCATGACGATCTGGGTCAGCCTTTGGTGCCATCAGCATTGCCGACCACCTGGTGGGGGATCAGAACACAGACGCAGCGAGATGAACCAATCCGCGCGTTAGATAAGCCAATTGGGCTGTCGGGTAGCGCAATCGACTCCATCGCGGGTTGTCCGCTACGCCGCTTCCTTGAGCATGATGTGCATGCTGAAGTGGCACGAGGAGAAGCAACAAAGTTTGGCAGCGTGGTGCATGCCGTTGCAGATTTCATCGCCAAAGGTGAAGTGCCGCAAGATCTTGATGCAGCTGATGCCTTCGTGGATCGAGTTTGGCGCGATCTTCGTTTTGCGGCTCCTTGGCAAAGTACGGCGGAGCGGGCTATTGCACGTGAAGCTATTGCTCGTTTCTTGAATTATCACCAAGCCACATCGCGGCAACTCGTTTCGACTGAAGAGCACTTTGAGGCCCGAGTTGAAGTACCAACTCCAAGTGGTGGCAGTGAAGAAATCGATTTGCGCGGGTTTATCGACCGGGTTGAACTCGATGAGCAGGGTCGCTACGTGCCAATCGATTTGAAAAATATGAAGACTCCGCCTGCGGATAAAGAAATTCCCGACTATGCCCAGTTAGGCGTGTATCAAGTTTTATTGCGCGAAGCGGGGCACGAGGTTGGCGGCGCTGCATTAGTGCAGTTG
>JBIIAA010000149.1:0-4154 GCA_044240165.1 Candidatus Nanopelagicales bacterium | reverse complement strand
ATGCAGTTCGCTGGCACACTGGATATTGCGGCTTCCGAAAAGGCTGCTCGATTCATTCGCACGTGCGACGCCTTCAACATTCCAATCATCAGTCTTACCGACACCCCCGGCTTCTTGCCTGGCACTGATCAAGAATGGGAAGGCATCATCCGCCGCGGCGCGAAGTTGATTTACGCCTATGCGGAAGCAACTGTTCCGATGATCAATGTGATCACGCGCAAGGCCTACGGCGGTGCTTACATTGTGATGTCGAGCAAGCACCTTGGCTCAGACCTTAACCTTGCTTGGCCAACTGCAGAGATCGCAGTGATGGGCGCCGAAGGTGCTGCAAACATCCTGTATCGAAAAGAACTTGCCGAAGCAGCTGATCCAGTGTCAAAGCGTGCTGAACTCATCGAGGAATACAAGGAAACACTTGCGAATCCTTACCGTGCCGCAGAACGCGGATACGTTGATCGTGTCATTCAGCCGCACGACACTCGCGTAGTAATCATTCGGGCTCTTCGTAACTTGCGAAATAAGCGCGTTAATCGCGTCGCTCGCAAGCACGGAAACATTCCGTTGTAATGGCAGATCCAATCGAGGACAAGCGCCCAGTGCTGCGAGTGATCACCGGTAACCCCAGTGATGAAGAGCTGGCAGTTATCTTGGCGATTGTTGCCAATGTTTCTCCAGAACCTGATGAGCCAAAAGGGCTCAAATCTTGGAGTGACCGAAGCCGTGATCTGCTCCACACTCCTCGCCCAGGCGCCACCGCTTGGCGTGCTTCTGTGCTGCCTTAAGTAAAGAACTGCGATGACTTCCCTAGTCCTGGCTTCAGCTTCCCCTGCCCGGCGCATGCTTCTTGCCAACGCCGGAGTAGTCCCGCAGATTGTGGTGAGTCACGTTGATGAGGATGCGCTAACGGCATCTCTGGCTCCAATTGAGCCAATCGACTTGTGCCTCGAGCTAGCCAAAGCAAAAGCTCGAGAGGTCGCTCAACATTTCACGGCCGCTGACGACGTCATCATCGTGGGCTGCGATTCAATCCTTGACGTTGACGGCATCGCCTACGGAAAACCCGGAACAGCGCAGGCAGCCAAAGCCCGCTGGCAGCAAATGTCTGGGCGAAGTGCCTTTTTGCGCACCGGGCACTGGCTCATCGCCCCAGGCTCTGGACTCGAACTTGGTGAGGTTGCCAGCAGCGAGGTCTTTCATGCCAGCCCAAGTGAACAAGAAATCGACGCCTATATCGCTACCGGTGAGCCCCTCCAGGTTGCCGGAGGTTTCACCTTGGATGCCCTTGGTGGTCCATTTATTGAGCGAATCATCGGAGATCCCTCCAATGTCGTTGGGCTTTCGCTCCCCTTGCTTCGACTATTACTTGTCCGCTTTGGAGTGACCTGGACCGACCTTTGGATCGGGCTACCCCAAGACAACTAGACCGTGAGGTGCACCACCTGAACCGGTGAGCGGGCAGCCCCTGCGAATCGCTACAGTTTCCCCTGAATACAAGCGCGAGGAAGAGGCCAACGAAGTGCGCAAAGTCCTGATAGCTAACCGCGGTGAAATTGCTGTCCGCGTCATTCGTGCTTGCCGCGACGCTGGATACCAGTCGGTGGCCGTATACGCCGAGCCGGACCGCGACGCGATGCACGTGCGCATGGCCGATGAGGCATACAACCTAGGTGGCCAAACTGCTGCTGAGTCCTACCTCGTCTTCGACAAGATTCTGAGCGCAGCTGCTGAGTCCGGCGCCGATGCTATTCACCCTGGCTATGGCTTCTTGTCAGAAAATGCCGACTTTGCACAAGCCGTGGTTGATGCCGGCTTGACTTGGATCGGACCACCACCTGAAGCAATCCGCAAACTCGGTGACAAAGTTTCTGCTCGTCACATCGCTCAAAAGGCAGGCGCACCACAGGTTCCTGGAACTGCTAACCCGGTGAAGAACGCCAACGAGGTTGTCGCGTTTGCCAAAGAATTCGGGCTTCCTGTCGCTATCAAGGCAGCTTTCGGTGGTGGCGGTCGCGGTCTGAAGGTTGCGTACAAACTCAACGAAATTCCTGAACTCTTTGAATCAGCTGTTCGTGAAGCAACCGCAGCCTTTGGTCGCGGCGAGTGCTTCGTTGAACGCTACCTCGACAAGCCTCGTCACGTTGAGACCCAATGCCTCGCTGATCAACATGGCAACGTTGTGGTCATCTCGACTCGAGATTGTTCACTTCAGCGTCGCCACCAAAAGCTCGTAGAAGAGGCGCCAGCGCCTTTCCTCACCGACGAGCAAACTGCCAGCCTGTATTCAGCATCCAAGGCCATCCTCAAGGAGGCTGGCTACGTCAACGCTGGCACCTGCGAATTCCTCATCGGCCAGGACGGCACTATTTCCTTCCTTGAGGTCAATACTCGCCTTCAGGTTGAACACCCTGTTTCTGAAGAAGTTTCCGGGATCGACCTTGTTCTCGAGCAGTTCCGCATTGCCGACGGCGGCGTCATCGACTATCCAGACCCAGAACTGCGCGGCCACTCAATTGAGTTCCGCATTAACGGCGAAGACCCCGGTCGAGGCTTCCTGCCTGGCCCTGGCGAACTCATTGTGTGGCGTCCACCATCAGGTCCTGGCGTTCGCCTAGACACCGGTGCTCGCCTGGGTGACGTTATCGGTGGAAACTTCGATTCACTCATCGGCAAGCTCATCATCACCGGCAAGGACCGCACTCAGGCTTTGGCCCGTGCACGTCGCGCCCTTGATGAGTTCGTTGTTGAAGGCATCGCAACGGCATTGACCTTCCACAAGGCAGTGGTGCACGACACCCACTTCGCCCCAGTTGATCCAACAGCACCATTTACTGTGCACACCCGTTGGATCGATGAAGATTTTGATAACAAGATCCCGCCTTATTCAGGTGTTAGCGGTGGCATGGCTGCAGCTGATGCCCGCCAGAGCTTGGTTGTCGAAGTCAACGGCAAGCGCCTCGAAGTTTCATTGCCAGGCGAAGGTTTTGGCTCAGGTAGCCGCAAGTCAGGTGCCGGACCGCGCAAACTGAGTAAGAACAAGTCCAAGGCTGTGGCCGATGGCGATGCACTTGTTGCGCCGATGCAGGGCACCGTGGTGAAGGTAGAAGTCACTGAAGGCCAAGAGGTCAAGGTTGGCGATCTTCTCGTAGTGCTTGAAGCAATGAAGATGGAACAGCCGCTGAACGCTCACAAGGCTGGCTTCATTCGCAACGTCACTGCTGAGGCTGGAGCGACGGTTCCGAACGGCACAGTGCTGCTTGAAATTAAGTCCGAATAATCTTCTTCTTTCCCTTTACTCGAGGATGACTTCGTGACAGCAGTAGTGATCATCGGTGGTGGGCCCGGTGGTTACGAGGCTGCCCTCGTGGGACGCCAATTAGGTGCCGATGTCACGCTGATCGATAGCCATGGCATCGGTGGCTCAGCGGTACTCACTGACTGTGTGCCCAGCAAAACCCTCATCGCAACTGCCAATGTCATGAACACTGCGGCCGAATCTGGTGGCCTTGGTGTGTTGATCGATGGGCAACCCGCTTCTGGCCACTTACTCAGCGTCAATCTTGATGTGGTCAATACCCGTGTGAAGACTCTGGCCAGTGCGCAAAGCGAAGATATTCAAGAGCGCCTTATTCGTGAAGGGGTTCGAGTTGTGCACGGACAGGGTCGACTCAATGGCTCAAACTTCGTGCTTGCCACGACCCATGAGGGTGGCGAGGTGACGTATCGAGCTGATGCTGTCCTGATTGCCACAGGTGCTCGTCCCCGCCAGCTTGCCGATGCGATGCCCGATGGGAAGCGCATCTTGAACTGGGAGCAGCTGTACGACCTCAAAGAGCTACCTGAGCGCCTAATCGTTGTGGGCTCGGGTGTTACTGGTGCTGAATTTGCCAGCGCGTATAACGGCCTAGGGAGCAAGGTCGTGCTGATTTCCTCACGCGATCGCGTTTTGCCCGGCGAAGATCCTGATGCCGCCGCGGTACTTGAAGAGGTCTACGCCCGACGAGGTCTGGAAGTTATTTCGCAGGCCCGCGCACTGTCTGCTCGACTCACCGAGGACGGCGTGGTGGTGAAGCTCGCCGACGGTCGAGAAGTCTTTGGTTCTCATGTGCTGATGGCCGTCGGCTCGATCCCCAACACCGAGCATTTAGGGCTCCAAG
>JBIIAA010000046.1:0-14080 GCA_044240165.1 Candidatus Nanopelagicales bacterium | reverse complement strand
GTCTGATCGCAACATCAGCGTGATCGATGCCTTCCGCCAGGCAGACCATGTGCTGCTCCAGGGTGTTTCCGGAATTACGGATCTGATCACCACACCAGGCTTGATCAACCTCGACTTTGCTGACGTTAAGAGCGTCATGCATTCAGCAGGTTCAGCCCTGATGGGTATTGGTTCTGCCCGAGGTGAGAGCAGAGCAATCGAAGCTGCCGAAAAGGCCATCTCGAGTCCACTGCTGGAAGCCGGTATCGACGGGGCGCATGGCGTCTTGCTTTCCATTTCCGGTGGTAGCGATTTGGGTCTGTTCGAAATCAACGAAGCGGCACGCCTTGTGAGTGATGCGGCCCACCCAGATGCCAACATCATCTTCGGTGCCGTCATCGATGACACCTTGGGTGACGAAGTGCGTGTCACGGTCATCGCAGCTGGTTTTGATGGCGGAGAGCCACCAGCACGCAGTGCATCGTCACGTCGCGCTGCTGATTCAGAGACTTCAACGCCTGCAGGGGAAGCCCCAGTTGTGACCTCCCCACCAGCGCGCCCGGTTCAGCCTGCTCGAACGATCGTGTTCGACGATGCTGACGATGATCTCGACATCCCCGACTTCCTCAAATAGGGACTTCCCCAAGAAATCCCTATGAATCCTGTTGCCGCGGGACGTTTAAGGCCCGCGACACCCTGTAGCCGTCCAGTCCACTGGGCGGCTACAGGTCGTTTCGGTGGGGTCAGCGGCGATCCATTTCGAGCGTTGAACTTGTCGACGACGGTCGGCGACGAGCACCAGGCTGTCTTGGAAAATCAAAAGCGCGCATCGCAACTCGTCGGTGCTGCGCAGTATCGCGTGTTGGATGCCAGACACGGTGGCCAAGTCGCATTCGTTTCTGATGGCGGCGTCGCGGATGGATGCGACGGAATGGTGACCACAACACCAGGATTGGCCCTGATGACTCTGGCGGCCGACTGCGTTCCGATCGTGTTGGCCGACCCAGCCCATGGCGTGATTGCCGTAGCGCACTGTGGCTGGCGCGGGTTGCTAGCCGGAATCGTGGATGCAACGATCGAACGTATGTATGCCCACGGAGCCGAACGGATTCAGGCAATTACAGGTCCAGCAATTTGTGTCGACTGCTATCCGGTTCAGCAAGACTGCGTCACGCAACTGCAGGTGGGGCTTTCGCAAGACATTTTCAGTAGCATCATCAAGATGTCAGATGAGAAGTTTTTCGTTGACGTGCGAGCAGGTGTTCATGCCCAACTTGATGCGCATCAGATTCACCCAAGCAGCATCAAGCGATGTACGCACGAAGACCCCTCGCTATTTTCTTATCGAAGAGACGGTCGAACAGGACGCCAAGCAATGGTGATCGCGTTATGACCAATGAGCGTCGGACTGAACTTCAACGAAATATTGACGAGGTCGATGCCCGAATAGATGCGGCTTGCGCAGCAGCAAACCGTCCACGCACTGAAGTGCAGATCCTCGCAGTCACGAAGACCTTTCCTGCCTCCGATATTGAGTTACTCGCAGAGCTGGGCTTCACTGATGTGGGTGAGAGCCGTGATCAAGAAGCTCGAGCCAAGAAAGACGAAGTTAAAGCTGAACTGTGCTGGCACATGATCGGACAGGTCCAGCGCAAGAAAGCCAAACAGGTTGCGAGCTGGGCCGACCTAGTCGAGGCAGTTGATCGGCCTGAGCTCGCGGACGCGCTCCAGCTAGGCGCCCAAAGCGTGGACAAGCAACTCGGCGTGCTGATCCAGATTTCCTTGGATCCGCAAGGTTCCCAGAATCGTGGGGGAGTTGAGCGCGATCAGGTAGCGGCCTTGGCTGAGCACATTTTGGCTCTCTCACACCTCACCTTGGTCGGAGTCATGGCTGTTGCCCCCCTTGGTGGTGACCCGGAAGCGGCTTTTGAACTCCTGGCCAGGGCACACGAGGGCCTACTTAACGTGGCACCAGAGGCTCAAATGGTGTCGGCTGGCATGAGCGGCGACCTGGAGGCGGCGATCATGCACGGCGCGACACAGGTCCGGATAGGGGGCGCGCTCCTTGGGAACCGGCCCCTGCTGACGTAAACTCAGCAATTCAAGTACGGCGACCCTGGAGGTATCTGGCCCATGGCTGGCGCAATGCGCAAGATGGCTGTGTATCTCGGCCTCGTTGAGGACGACGTTCACGAGGATCCGTACGCAGAAGATTATGAAGACGTGCGTCAAAACGTTCGCACCAGAGATCGCCGTCCAGCTCCTCCCCAAGAGGATCGCGAGCCGGATCGCTACCAAAGCCGAAGCGTGCGAGCGATTCCAGATACTCGCGCTGTTCGTACATTCCGAGATGACGCAACTCCAGATCGACGTCCGTCAATGGCGCCGATGGCGGATCGTCGACCAGTTGCTCCAGTTGAATTTAGTCGGATTGAAACAGTGCACCCACACAGTTACAACGACGCTCGTCGTATCGGTGAGGACTATCGCGATGGCGTGCCCGTCATCATGAATCTCACTGAGCTTGATGATCCTGACGCAAAACGCATTATCGATTTCGCCGCAGGTTTGGTCTTTGGCATGCACGGCAGCATTGAGCGCATCACCAACAAGGTGTTTCTCTTGTCACCACCTAATGTTGATGTCGGCGAAGCTGCGCGCGCGCAGATTGCCCAAGACGGTTTTTTTAACCAGAGCTGATGAGACAAGTTGGGCAAATTCTTGCCACCATATTGTTCTTTTACCAACTCATTTTATTTGCGCGAATCATTTTTGATTTACTCCAAATGTTTGCCCGCTCGTGGAAACCACGTGGGCCGATCCTGATCGTTGCTGAACTTATTTATTCAGTTACCGATCCACCATTGCGCTTACTGCGCCGGGTCATTCCGCCATTGCGCCTTGGTGGCGTCGCTTTGGACTTCTCGTTCCTGTTGTTGCTTATCGTGATTCAGGTGCTTATTAGTGTGCTCAGCAGCCTTGGCTAATTGCGAGTAATCCCGATCGAACCTGCCACGTCGGCAACCTCTACAGGAACGCTGCCGCCTGCGCCACAAGTCACTTGGGTGGCCAAGACTTCACCGGCGATTTCGGTGGCATGATCAGCCCACATCTGAATCACTTCGGCGTCGTCAGAACTCCACCACAGAGATATGCGATCTGAGATCTCAAAGCCTGCGTTCTTGCGAGCTTCTTGTACACCGCGCACTACTTCACGCGCTAAACCTGCTCGGCGAAGTTCATCAGTGATCGTGAGATCTAGAGCAACGCTTTCCCCAGCCTCAGATGCCACGGCCCAGCCTTCACGGGGAGTCTCGGTCACTACAACATCTTCAGCAGTGATCGAAACTGTGCCAAGTTCACCGGCTTCCAACGTGGCAGAACCAGTGCTGCGAATCAAGGCATGAAGCTCACCGGCATCTGCCGCAGCGATGGCATTTGCAACGAGTGGAGTCTGCTTTGCGAAACGTGAACCCAACGTTCGAAAGTTTGCCTTCATTGAAATATCAACGAGGCCAGCTTCGTCGGCGTCTAGTGCGTCGCTTGACAAAATATTGAGTTCTTCACAGACCTGATCGCGAAGTTGCGTTGAGAGGTCAGCCCAACCTGGAGCCGAGACTAAAGCACGACGTAGCGGTTGACGGGTTCGCACACCACTCGTTGCGCGGGCTGCGCGGCCAAGTTCAACGATTCGGCGTACGAGTGCCATATCGGTTGAGAGTTTTTCGTCAATCACGCTTTCATCAACGACTGGCCAAGAGGCTAGGTGAACAGAGTCGGGGGCGTCACCTGCACTGAAGAGGTCTTGCCAGACGCGTTCGGTAATAAACGGTGTGAATGGCGCCATACACAAAGTGACTGTGCGCAGGGCTTCATGCAAGGTAGAAAGTGCAGCAGGATCGCCATCCCAGAAACGGCGGCGTGAACGTCGCACATACCAGTTAGAGAGATCGTCAATAAAGGTTGCAATCAAACGACCAGCGCGCTGAGTATCAAATTGATCAAGTGCGGCATCAACATCGCGAGCTAAACGATTTGCGTCAGATAGCAACCAGCGGTCGATGATGGGTCGATCTGCAATCGCCGGTGTTGGAGCTGTCGGATCCCAATCAGAGAGCCGTCCATAGAGTGATTGGAAGGCGACGGTGTTCCAATACGTGAGCAAAGTCTTACGTACAACATCGCCAATGGCGGCATGGCCAACTCGGCGTGCTTGCCACGGTGAACCTGATGCCAGCATGAACCAGCGCACAGCGTCGGCGCCGTGATCGTTCATTAAGCCAATGGGTTCAAGCACGTTTCCGACATGCTTGCTCATCTTGCGGCCGTCTTCGTCGAGAATGTGGCCTAGACAAACAACGTTCTTATACGACGACTCTTCAAATACCAAAGTGCCGATTGCCATCAGCGTGTAAAACCAGCCGCGGGTTTGGTCAATCGCTTCACAAATGAAGTCAGCTGGATATTGCGCAGCAAAATCCACGTCACTCTGTGGATAGCCAACGGCTGCAAAAGGCATCGCACCCGAGTCGTACCAGCAGTCAATAACTTCTGGAACGCGAGTTGCTGTTGCGCTGCAGGTAGGACAGGCAATGGTGATGTCATCGACGTAAGGGCGATGCGGATCTGTTTCGGAAACGTCATGGCCAGCGAGAACACTCAACTCAGCCAGAGAACCAACCGCGGTGAGGTGGTTTTCTTCACAGCGCCAAATAGGTAGGGGAGTACCCCAATACCGATTGCGAGACAAAGCCCAGTCGACGTTGTTCTCGAGCCAATCACCGAAGCGACCATTCTTGATGGTTCCTGGAAACCAATTGGTGTTCTCGTTTTGAGCAATCAACTGATCTTTGATCGCAGTGGTGCGGATGTACCAAGACGGTTGTGCGTAATAAATCAAGGGAGTGTGGCAGCGCCAGCAATGTGGGTAAGAGTGCTCGTACTGAACGTGTTTAAACAACGCGCCAGATTTGTCGAGCAATTTGACGAGTTCTTCATCGGACTTCTTGAAGAACATGCCACCGACGACAGGAATACCGTCTTCAAAGTGACCGTTGGCAAGAACTGGATTCACCACAGGTAGCCCATACGCCCGGCACGAAGCAAGGTCGTCTGCGCCAAAGGCAGGGGCTTGGTGCACTAATCCAGTGCCGTCATCGGTTGTGACGTAATCAGCCAGGATCACGTAGTGCGCATCTGGAATTTCGACAAAATCAAATGGACGCTGGTAAGTGAGGCGTTCTAAATCTGAGCCAGTCATCGTTGCGAGAACTTCGAAGCCTTCTTCAAATAAACCAGCCGCAAGTTCTTGAGCGACGACCAAAGTTTCGCCATCGATGGTGCGCACCACTGCGTAGGTTGCGGTGGGTTTCACTGCAACTGCGGTGTTGGAAACAAGAGTCCAAGGAGTTGTCGTCCAAACAAGGAGCGCTGCTGCTGGATATTTCGTCAGGAATGCCGCATCTGTGATCGGGAATCGAACGAACACAGATGGATCAACAACAGTTTCGTAGCCTTGTGCAAGTTCGTGATCGGAGAGTCCGGTTCCACAACGCGGGCAATAGGGAGCCACTCGGTGGTCTTGCACGAGTAGACCTTTGTCGAAGATTTGCTTCAACGACCACCAGACACTTTGGACGTAACTTGAATCCATGGTCCAGTAAGCGCTGTCCATATCGACCCAGTAGCCCATGCGCTGAGTCATCTCGGTGAATTCACCGACGTGACGCAGGACAGATTCTTTGCAGCGGTCGTTGAACTGCGCAACGCCAAACTTTTCAATATCTTGTTTGCCGGTGAATCCAAGCTCTTTTTCGACCGCAAGTTCAACAGGCAGCCCATGGCAGTCCCAGCCGGCTTGGCGAGGAACGTGGTAACCCTTCATCGTGCGGTACCGAGGGAAGATGTCCTTGAAGGCGCGAGCCTCTACGTGGTGGGTACCAGGAGTGCCATTGGCAGTAGGCGGACCCTCGTAGAAGACCCAAGTAGGACGACCTTGGCTTGCGGCCAGGGAACGCGCGAAGGTGTCTTTTTCTGCCCAGAGAGCCAAAACCTCGTGTTCCATCGCAGTGAGGTCGATCTGTGCGGGCACAGCGCGATACATGGAGCTCCTAGCGGTGGGTTCTGGAGAGGCAAGGATACCGGCCTTACTTCGGTCTACCCCGCATGCTCCCGGCGCGGCATGTAGGTAAGGACAACCTTATGACTTAGAGTCCGGCTCGATCAGTAAACGAGGGGGCCTCATGGTTGCGAAGAAAACCGCCGCTAAGGCGCCGGCCAAAAAGGCTGCGCCAGCAAAGAAGGCTGCGCCACCAGCTGCGGTGAAAAAAGTTGCCGCTGCGACAGCCAAGAAGGCTGCGCCTGCAAAGAAAACTGCGCCAGCCAAGGCCGCACCCACCAAGTCCGCAGCAAAGGTCGCGCCCGCCAAGAAAGCAGTCGCAAAGGCCGCCCCCACCAAACCAGCAGTGAAAGCAGTAGTGAAGCCAGCGGCAAAGGCCGTAGCAAAGGCCGTAGCCAAGCCGGTAGCTAAGCCGGCAGCCAAGCCAGTAGCCAAAGCTGTGGCAAAGAAGGCTGCCCCGGCTAAGGCCGAGGCGAAGAAGGTCATTGCCAAGCCAGCGGCAAAGGCACCAGCAGCCAAGGTAGCTGCGAAGAAGGCCCAGCCAGCACCAAAGGTCGTTGCAGTCGTCGTCGAAGAGGTTGTCGCGGAAGAGCCGGTAAAGCCGGTTGCCAAGCGCATCGTGCCGACGATCTCAGCAAATAAGCCTAAGAAGCGCTTGGCGCCTAATGGCAAGCCGTTGGTTCGCGAGGATGAATCCCCATGGACACCAGCCGAACTCAAAGAGGTTCGTGTCGCTCTTAAAATCGACATTGGCCGGCTAGAAGCTGAATTGGTGAACGCGGAAATCGGACTCGCCGATCTCATCCGTGACTCAGGTGACGGCGCGGGCGACGATCAGGCTGATGCTGGCAGCAAAACCTTCGAGCGTGAGCACGAGATGTCTCTTGCCAACAATGCTCGCGAGATGTTGCTGCAGGTCAACCATGCGATCGCACGGCTTGATGACGGCACTTATGGCGCTTGTGAGGTCTGTAATAAGCCGATCGGCAAGTACCGCTTGCAGGCATTTCCTCGTGCAACCTTGTGCTTGGTGTGTAAGCAGGCGGAAGAACGCATGATGCTTTAGCACCTAGAATGCGTAGGTGAGTAACGCTGTACGTCGCCGACCAATATGGGTTTTGGCGGCAGTTGCCCTCAGCGTTGTGCTCCTTGATCAGCTAACCAAGGCTTGGGCTGTTTCAACGATCCGTCCGCGTTTATTGCCCGGTGGTGAGGGATCCATCGAGATTCTGGGATCGTTATTGAAATTGACCTATACCCAAAATACGGGTGCGGCTTTCAGTATTGGCACCGGTTCTACCTGGATCTTTAGTTTGATCGCCATTGTCGTGGCGATTTTCATCATTCGCTCAGCTAAGGAACTTGGCAGCGTCCCTTGGGCAGTCGGGCTTGGTGGGCTTCTTGGTGGGCTTCTAGGCAACCTGATTGATCGACTCACTCGCTACCCGAGCCCAGGCCAGGGCTACGTCGTTGATTGGATCCAACTACCGAATTTTCCAGTGTTCAATGTTGCCGACATGAGCATTACATTTTCCGCGATCTTGATGGTGTTCTTAGCCTTGCGCGGCGTTGACTACAAAGGAACAGTGAGCACCGCATCATGACGATTCGTACAATTCCGATTCCAGAGGGCCTTGAAGGCGAGCGGGTTGACGCCGGCTTATCGCGGCTCATTGGGTTATCGCGCACCAAAGCAGCAGCACTGGTCGATGCAGGGCATGTCTTAATGGATGGTCGAACACTCATCAAGAGTGATCGACTAGTTGCGGGTGCCCTGTTAGAGGTTGATCCTGAAGCATTAGACGTAGATTCGAATATCAACGCGGTTCCACAGCCGGTGCCAGGCATGAAGATTTTGTATGACGACGATGACTGTGTGGTCGTTGATAAGCCGGTTGGCGTTGCCGCGCACCCAAGTCAAGGCTGGACTGGCCCAACTGTGATTGGCGGATTAGCTGCTTCTGGATATGGCATCACGAGTTCTGGTGCAGAAGAGCGTCAAGGTGTCGTGCACCGACTTGATGTGGGCACATCAGGAGTGATGGTCGTGGCCAAGAGCGAACGCGCATACACGAGTCTGAAGGCGCAGTTCAAAGACCGAACTGTTGAAAAGATCTATCACGCGGTTGTTCAAGGCCAACTTGATCCATTGCGTGGAACCATCGATGCGCCGATAGCTCGCCACCCACACCACGATTATCGCTTTGCTGTGATCGCCGGTGGAAAAGCAAGCGTCACGCATTACGAGACGATGGAAGCCTTCACGCATGGGTCATTGGTCGAGGTGCATCTGGAAACGGGACGCACCCACCAGATTCGGGTACACATGTCAGCCATGCGCCACCCATGCGTGGGCGACCTGACCTACGGGGCAGATCCAACCTTGGCAAAAAAGGTTGGGCTGGAGCGGCAGTGGCTGCACGCCGTCACGTTGGGCTTTGAACACCCATCTTCGGGGGATCGAATTAGTGTCACCAGCGAATATCCACAGGATCTCGTTGACTCACTTGCGCGCCTTCGCGACGGCGCCTGAGCCCAAAGTTAGAGTGGCGAGATGACATCGGAGGAGCAGTTCGTACACCTCCATGTCCACACCGAGTATTCAATGCTCGATGGAGCGGCACGGTTAGATGATCTCCTGGGTGAAGCGGTAAAACTTGGCATGCCCGCCATTGCCATGACTGATCACGGCAACCTGTATGGCGCCTACGATTTTTATTCCAAAGCCAAGAAGCATGGGATTAAGCCCATCATTGGCCTCGAGGGTTATTACGCACCGCAGGGCCGCTTTGAGCGTCGCCAATTCGATTTCGGCGGTGGTTTTGATGAAGGAACCCCTGAAGATCCCACTGCAGGTCGCGGTAAGCAGAGTTACACCCATATGACGTTGTGGGCCGAAAACACTGCCGGCATGCACAATCTTTTCCGTGTTTCGTCCCTGGCCAGTATGGAAGGGTTTTATCACAAGCCGCGTTTTGACCGCGATCTTCTGCAGCGCTACGGCAAGGGCTTAATTGGCACGACTGGCTGCCCAAGTGGTGAAGTGAATCGTTGGTTGCAAGCAGGTCAATACAAAAAGGCATTGGCTGCGGCCGCTGATTACCGAGATATTCTTGGCGCCGGCAACTATTTCTGTGAAGTGATGGATCACGGTTTGCAGATTGAAACTGCATTTCGTTTAGATCTCATGAAGATTGCAAAGACTCTAGATTTGCCGTTGATTGCAACGAATGATCTGCATTACGTTCGAGCATCTGATGCAGACAGTCACGATGTGTTGCTGTGTATTGGCACCCGAACCACGATGGATGATCCCAAGCGTTTTCGCTTTGATGCCCGCGATTTCTATCTAAAGAGTGCAGAAGAAATGCGCAAGGTCTGGCATGAATTGCCAGAGGCTGTTTCAAATACCTTGCTCATTGCTGAGCGTTGTGAAGTGGAATTTGCTGAAGGCGCGAACTTGATGCCGCAGTTCCCAGTGCCAGATGGTGAATCTGAAGAATCCTGGCTAGTCAAAGAAGTCGAACTCGGTTTAGCTAAGCGCTACAAGGGCGAGATTCCCGACAATGTGCGCAAGCAAGCCGAATACGAAGTCGGCGTCATCATGCAGATGGGCTTTCCTGGTTATTTTCTTGTTGTCGCTGACCTCGTGAAGTACGCAAAAGACAACGGCATTCGAGTAGGTCCAGGTCGAGGTTCTGCTGCTGGCGCGATGATCGCTTACGCATTGGGTATTACTGAGCTTGATCCGATCAAACATGGCCTGCTATTCGAGAGATTCTTGAACCCAGAGCGCATCTCGATGCCCGATATCGACATCGACTTCGACGAACGTCGTCGCTCCGACATGATCCGCTACGCAACCGCGCGATATGGCGAAGCACATGTTGCGCAGATCATCACCTATGGCTCGATCAAGGCTAAGGCTGCGATAAAAGACAGCGCCCGAGTGCTTGGTTATCCATATGCGGTCGGCGATCGCATCACCAAGGCGATGCCTCCTGCTGTGATGGGTAAAGACATTTCCATTGCCGGAATGTTCGATGCAAAGAATGATCGATACTCCGAAGCGGCAGAGTTCCGCGCGCTTGTTGAATCTGATGTGGATGCGGCTCGGGTAGTAGAAACAGCCAAAGGCCTAGAAGGCCTTAAGCGTCAGCCAGGCGTGCACGCAGCCGGTGTGATTCTTTGTCGAGTGCCACTGATTGATGTGGTTCCGCTTTGGCGTCGCGAACAAGACGGTTCGATCATCACCCAATTCGATATGGGTGCCTGTGAAAACCTAGGCCTGCTCAAAATGGACTTCTTAGGGCTTCGTAACCTTACGGTTCTTGATGATTGCCTCAAGAATATTTTGATTAACCGTGGCGAAACAATCGTGCTTGAAGATCTCGAGCTTGCTGATGGCCCAACGTTCGAATTGTTGTCTCGCGGAGACACCTTGGGCGTCTTCCAACTCGATGGTGGTCCGATGCGCCAGTTGTTGCGATCGATGCAACCTGACAGCTTCGAAGATATTTCTGCAGTGCTCGCGCTGTATCGCCCAGGGCCGATGGGTGCCAATGCCCATAACGATTATGCAGATCGTAAAAACAAGCGAAAGCCAGTTGTTCCGATTCACCCAGAACTTGAAGAGCCATTGGCTGAGATCCTTGGTGACACCTACGGCTTGATCGTTTACCAAGAGCAAGTTATGGCCATCGCCCAAAAACTTGCCGGCTATTCACTCGGAGCAGCCGACTTGTTGCGACGCGCGATGGGTAAAAAGAAGAAAGAGATTCTCGAGCAGGAGTTCGTGCCTTTCAGTGGGGGCATGCGCGCCAATGGTTATGGCGATGTTGCTATCAACAAACTCTGGGACATTCTGGTTCCGTTCTCTGACTATGCCTTTAATAAAGCACACACCGCTGGCTATGGCCTGGTCTCGTTTTGGACGGGCTACCTCAAAGCCAACTACCCAGCTGAGTACATGGCTGCACTGCTCACCAGTGTGAAAGACGATAAAGAGAAATCGGCTGTCTACCTAAATGAATGCCGCCGGATGGGAATCAAAGTTTTCCCACCTGATGTAAATGACTCGGATTTTGATTTCACCCCGCGCGGCACTGACGTTCGCTTTGGTCTTTCAGCCATTCGCAACGTTGGAGCAAACGTTGTTGACTCGATTATTGCGACGCGTCGCAAGGTCGGGCGCTTCGCTGATTTCCACGACTTCATTGCTCAGGTTGAGGCAACCGTCTGTAATAAGCGGGTAGTTGAATCGCTGATTAAAGCCGGAGCCTTTGACTCGCTGGGTCACACTCGTAAGGGCTTGGTTTCGGTTCATGAGCAGGTAGTTGACTCGGCTGTTGATATCAAACGTGCCGAAGCTGTCGGGCAATTCGATCTGTTCGGTGGACTTGATGCCAGCAACGACAACAGTCTTGTTGCGCCCCCCGATATTTCAATCGGGGAGTGGGAGAAGAAAGTGCTACTTGCGCACGAGCGCGAAATGTTGGGTCTTTACGTCAGTGACCACCCGCTGCATGGCACTGAGCGAGTGCTCGCTCAGCTCACTGATCGCAGTATTGCTTCATTGATTTTGGATGAAAATGCTGATGGCATCATGGTCACCATCGGTGGATTAGTGACTGCGGTTCAACGTAAAACTACGAAACAAGGCTCCTCGTGGGCAATCGTGAGTTTGGAAGACCTTGAAGGTGTTGTTGAAGTGATGGTCTTTCCTGCGACTTACCAAAAAGTCAGCACAATGCTTATTGAAGATTCGGTCATCATCGTGCGCGCCCGAGTAGACCGCAGTGATGACGATGGATTACGCGTCGTAGGAATGGAAGTTACGGCTCCTGACATTAGTGAAGCTGAAGCCGGACCAGTTCGACTTTCCATGCCTGCTCAGCGTTGTATTCCGCCACTGGTGGATCGGTTGAAGGAAATTCTTGCCGTGCATCCCGGAACTACTGAAGTGCATTTGCATCTGACTGGCGGAGCCCGCACCACAGTGCTGCGCCTTGATGACAAACTCCGGGTCACCCCAAGTCCAGCTCTGTACGGCGATCTCAAGGCCTTGCTCGGCCCGAACTGCTTGAGCTGATGTCAACGACGCGTAAAGCATCTGCCGTCATTTTGGCTGGCGTTGTGTTTGGACTCGGAATTGGACTGGCTCTTGGTGTCTTGTGGTGGCGGTTAGCGCCGCGGGTGCAATTCGTAGTTGAGTCCGGGCAGTTCGTGGATTTTGATACCAAGGGCTTCTTGGCTCCAGATATTGCCTTTGGGGCGCTGGCGATTGTCGCTGGCCTATTGGTGACCATCGGGCTTGCTCGGATGCGCCGGGAGCATCTGATTTCGGTGCTCATCGCAGCTGTGCTCAGTGGCGTAATTGGGTCATTTGCGATGTGGTGGGTGGGGCATTCACTTGGCAAAGTCGACATCGCGGGCTTGGCCGGAACTGAAAGTGGCATCGCTGAAGCGCCGCTTGTGCTCAAACTTGGGGCGATGCTGCTGGTCTGGCCGATTGTGGCAGCCGGTGTGGTCACCATCCTTGCTTTGGAGGATTGGCTGAGCGGGTTAAAACGATCCTGACGCTTTACCCGTAAACTCATGGGGTGATCCGGCGTATTGACCTTCGAGGCACTCATGTGGATGCCCGCACCACTTTGCCACGCGCAGCCATGGATGTGGCTGATGCGGGCGCTGTGATTGCGCCAATTTTGGAAGATGTGCGCACTCAGGGAGCAAGCGCAGTTGCGCGGTGGTCCACCAAACTTGACGGAATTGCGCCACCCTCGCTTCGAGTTCCAGCCGAGGTGCTTGCCAAATGTGAAGCTGATTTGGATCCGAAGGTGCGAGCTGCGCTTCTAGAGTCAATTCGACGGGCCCGATTGGTGCACGTTGATCAGCGTCGAGTTGATGTTGAAACGATCGTGGTGCCCGGCGGCACTGTTACCGAGCGTTGGATCCCCGTTTCGCGAGTGGGCTTGTACGTGCCAGGGGGTCGCGCGGTCTACCCAAGTAGCGTCATCATGAACGTGGTACCTGCTCAAGTAGCCGGAGTTGCATCACTGGTTGTCGTATCGCCACCGCAAAAAGATTTCGGCGGCTGGCCGCACCCCACTATTTTGGCTGCTTGTTCATTGCTAGGTGTTGAAGAGGTGTATGCCGTAGGTGGAGCGCAAGCTATTGCCATGCTGGCCTACGGAGTCGAACTTGAAGATGGTTCCCGATGCGCTCCTGTGGATCTCGTCACTGGTCCGGGCAATATTTATGTCACTGCAGCTAAACGCTCACTCCAAGGTGTTATCGGTATCGATAGTGAAGCTGGCCCAACAGAGGTCGCAATTCTCGCCGACGACACAGCTGATGCCTCCCACGTAGCCGCAGATCTAATTAGTCAGGCCGAGCACGATCCGATGGCGGCTGCAGTTCTTGTGACGCCTTCTGTGGCCTTGGCAGATGCGGTAATTGCTGAAGTTAACCGTCAAGTTCCGCTCACCAAGCATGTAGAACGCATTACCGCAGCATTGCAAGGCGAACAAAGCGCTGTGGTTCTCGTTGACAGTCTCGACGAGGGTCTTGAACTGGTAAATCAGTACGCTGCCGAACACCTTGAGATTCACACAGTGAATGCTCGGGAGTGGGCCATGCGTGTGCGCAATGCAGGTGCAATCTTTGTGGGCACGTTCGCGCCCGTAAGTCTTGGCGATTACGCGGCGGGTTCCAATCACGTATTGCCGACGGCGGGTGCGGCCCGCCACTCATCTGGTTTATCTGTTCAATCTTTCTTGCGTGGAGTTCACGTTATTGAGTATGACGAGACTGCGCTTCGTGATGTGTCTGAGCATGTCATCGCACTTGCGCATGCTGAAGATTTGCCGGGCCATGGCGTTGCCATTTCTATGCGCTTTCCTGAGCAATCATGAGTACCTTTGTTCCGCCGATTCGTGCGGATCTTGCAAATGAAGTTCCCTATGGTGCGCCGCAAATTTA
>JBIIAA010000148.1:0-4200 GCA_044240165.1 Candidatus Nanopelagicales bacterium | reverse complement strand
CATGTATTCGTAGAGAGCCAGCGTGCCGGGCAGATACCCAATGTTTGCCCGTACATCATCTTTGGCCAGCGAAATGTCCACGCCATTGAGAAATACGTTTCCCGAGGTAGGCCGAATTAACCCAAGAATGACCCTGATCGCGGTGGTTTTACCGGCGCCATTTGGGCCCAAAAGTCCAAGAACCTCGCCGAAGTTCACGAATAGTGAGACATCTTCAATCCCTCGAGTCTCGCGATAGAACTTTGCCACTGAACGAAACTCGATTGCTGGGCTGACTGCGTTAGTGGTCATTTGTTGATGATCTGAGAGTGGATAGCGTCAAGGCAGGGTCCTTAGTCCCGCAGTTTTGCCAAACGGGTAGTTTGACCGCATGTCTGGGTCCCCACTTATTTCATACGACGCTTATGTCGATGCAGATGCTCTCCTGGCCTATGCGCTCGCAACCAATGATCCCAATGATTTGTGCTCAAGCGGATTAAAAGCAGCTCCGTTGGTGACGGCTCCGCACGTGGTGGGTGCCTTCATTGATGCCAGCCGCAAGGCTGTGCCGGAGGGAATCATGACCGGCGTTCGTGCGGGAGTTCACGGAATGCATGACGTGCATTTCTATGCGCCCTTAGAGCTGGGCTCCACAGTGCGAGTTGAAGGACGCAGACATTCCGTGAAGCAAACTCCAGCTGGGGTTGCAGTCACTTCGGATTTACGCGTGTTGAATCAGCAAGGCGAACTGCTGCTTCGCCATTTCTGGACAGGAATGATGATTGGTGGTCAAACGTCACAGGAGTATGGCGAGGGCCCACCCGAGCATGCGTTCCCAGAAGAAGCCAGAGAAAAACTGATTGATTCATTTACTTTCGATGTGACTCGAGATCAGGGTTTCCGATATGCCGGCGCATCGGGAGACCGTAATGGGCACGCGATCGATGATTCAATTGCCCGTTCTGAAGGGTTTTCAGGAAAGATAGTTCAGGGTTTATGCACGTTCGCAATGTGTAGTGGCGCTGTTGTGAAGTTAATTGGCGATGGTGACCCCGATAACCTCACGCGTATTGCTGGTCGGTTCTCGAGTCCAATGTTTCCGGGCGGCACGCTCACGGTCGACCTTTTTGACGCCGGGCGCAACGAAGCCGGTGGCAGAAAGATTGCTTTTGAAGCAACCTCGAACGGTGTGGTTGTGGTCAAGCATGGGCGTGCAGAGTTTGTCGCCTAAGAGCCACTAGTTCATAAAAACCAAGCGCAGGGCGATCAGCAACATGATCACGCCGATTGCAGTGTCGAGAATTCTCCAGGTGCGGGGCTTGGACATAAGTGGAGCCGCGGCTCGTGATCCAAAGCCCAGCGTGACAAACCAGGTCAAGCTGGCCACCGCAGCACCAAGCGCAAACCACCAGCGATCGGATCCGTACTGATTACCAATTGAGCCAACGAGTAAAACTGTGTCGAGGTACACGTGTGGGTTCAAAAAGGTGAAGCCCAGAGTCGCAGCAATAACGGCAGCCAGGCGGCGGGGGCTGTCTCCGGCAGGCATCAAGACCTCAGGGAAACGGGCCTTCCAAAATGAGCGCAAGGCAAAAATAGCGAGGTAGGTGACTCCGACCCACTTCACAAGTTCTAGAGCGAAGGTCGACTGCTCGATAACCACGCCCAGCCCGCCGATGCCCAAAGCGATAAGAGCTGCGTCGCTGATTGCGCAGATCGCGACGGCAACGAACACATAGTTGCGGGCCAGCCCTAAGCGCAGGAGAAATGCATTTTGGGCACCAATCGCCACGATCAGACTTAGGCCGGTGAAGAACCCGGGGATAACCGCATGCACATGGTGACGTTAGGCCACGGGTGGCGAATTGACTGCATGCGACGTGCAGGAGGATAGGTAGGTGACTAATCAGTTGAGTGCTTCAACCTCGCCGTACCTACTCCAGCACGCGGACAACCCCGTGCATTGGCAGGAATGGTCCGAAGCGGCCTTTGATGAGGCGCGAAGGAGAGATGTTCCAATTTTCCTCTCGGTTGGTTACTCGGCTTGTCATTGGTGCCATGTGATGGCTCATGAATCTTTTGAAGATCATGAGGTCGCTGAACTCATCAATGCGAACTTTGTTGCGATCAAGCTAGATCGAGAAGAGCGCCCTGACATTGATGCGGTGTACATGCAGGCAACTCTGGCCTTGACTGGACACGGTGGTTGGCCGATGACGGTGTTTATGGATCACGACGGGAAGCCCTTTTTCGCTGGCACTTATTTTCCCAAAACCTCACGTGGCGGGATGCCGGGATTCATGGAAGTGCTGACTTCGCTGAGCGAAGCGTGGATTGAGCGTCGCGATGACATTGAAGCTGCCGGAGCGCATGTCGTGCAAGCAATTCAGCAACGCGGTTCGTATGAATCCCAAGGATTACCAAGTGATGTTGTTTTAGAACAAGCAGTCTCAAGGTTGCAGATTGATTTTGATGAACGCTTCGGTGGCTTCGGGAATGCTCCGAAGTTTCCACCTTCAATGGTTTTGGAATTCTTGCTTCGTGAAGCTGCGAGAACTCAAAGCACCGCAGCTTTGTTCATGGCTGAACGCACGATGGAAGCCATGGCCCGCGGAGGCATGTATGACCAGCTTGGTGGCGGTTTTTCACGTTATTCGGTAGACCCCACGTGGACAGTGCCGCACTTTGAAAAGATGTTGTATGACAACGCCCTTTTGTTGCGCGTCTACCTGCACTGGTATCGCTTAACTGGTTCAACTTTTGCGACAAGAATCGTGCGAGAAACTGCTGAGTTCATCATTCGAGATCTCTCCACATTGGAAGGTGGATTCGCATCAGCGCTGGACGCGGATACTGAAGGCGTCGAGGGCAAGTACTACGTATGGACTGCGCAGGAAATTATCGAGGTGCTTGGTGACGAGGATGGAAGCTGGGTCGTAGAACTCCTGAATGTCACTGAAGCAGGCACCTTCGAACACGGCTATTCAGTGCTGCAGTTACTGGACGATCCAGATGACGGATTTCGCTGGTCTCGGATGCGTGGTCGCCTCTTCGCAAGTCGCAATTCTCGCGTTGCTCCCGGACGCGATGACAAAATAGTTGCAGCCTGGAATGGCATGGCTATTGCTGCGTTGGCAGAAGCAGGAGCCCTGCTTAATGAGCCGGGGTGGGTTGAGTCGGCGATTGTCGCGGCAGACCTCTTGATCGCAATTCACCTAGGTCCTAACGGCGATGATCGACTTTGTCGCACTTCGCGCGATGGCAAACCAGGAACTAATTCGGGGGTTCTTGATGATTACGGCAGCGTTGCCGAAGGTTTCCTCGCTCTCTTCCAAGTAACAGGCGACGACTCTTGGTTGGCGCTCAGTGGGGTACTACTTGATGTCGCGATTCAACACTTCAGTGATGGAGCGGGTGGATTCTTTGACACTCCAGATGATGCTCCAGCATTGGTGCTGCGTCCACAGGATCCTTCTGACAACGCTGAGCCATCTGGTTGGTTTGCTCTGGCGAATGCTTGTCTCACCTACTCGGCAATTACCGGGATAGCCGAATACCGGGAAATTGCAGAACGAGCCCTAGACGTGGTCGGGGGCCTTGGCGCCAGAGCCCCCCGGGCTTGCGGCTGGGGGCTCGCAGCACTGAGCGCACTCGTTGATGGGCCGATAGAGATCGCCATCGTTGGCGACTTCGAAGATCAAGCGACGGCAATCTTGCGAACGGTGGCATTAGCTGCAACAGCCCCAGGGGCGGTCATCGCGGTGGGAGAGCCAGGCAGTCAGGTGCCGTTGCTGAGAGATCGGCCGCTGGTCCAGGGCCAGGCGACCGCCTATGTTTGCCGTGCATTTACCTGTCAGGCGCCGACCATTGATCCATTTGAGTTAGCGACTCAGATAGGCGTCCGTAGCGGGGAGTAACCTGCTTCCGTGAGGCTTACTGACATCGTCTATGGGATCTATGAGCGAAAGCTCCGTGCC
Source organism: Candidatus Nanopelagicales bacterium (assembly GCA_044240165.1). Lineage (GTDB taxonomy): Bacteria > Actinomycetota > Actinomycetes > S36-B12 > S36-B12 > UBA11398. The sequence goes on along the minus strand of JBIIAA010000148.1, from coordinate 244 downwards.
CAGATTCCTCCCGAGCAGGTGCCGCGCCATATTGGCGTGATCTTGGATGGAAACAGACGATGGGCAGAGGCACAGGGATCTAGTTCATCTGCCGGTCACCGAGCAGGGGCAGCCAAGATTGAAGAGTTCCTTGAATGGTGCGATGACGCGGGGGTTGATCACGTCACCCTGTGGCTTCTCTCAACCGACAACTTGAATCGGCCAGCAGATGAGTTGGCAGCTTTGATGACCATCATCGAAGAAA
>JBIIAA010000147.1:0-4209 GCA_044240165.1 Candidatus Nanopelagicales bacterium | reverse complement strand
CTTTGCGACGGCATGGTGCGCCGAAGCACAGCCGCGATCCGCAAGACGAGTTCTTCTAGGCCGAAAGGCTTTGTCACGTAGTCATCGGCACCGAGTTTGAGCCCAGTAGTGATGTCAGCGCGGTCGCCACGAGCACTGAGCAAGATAGCCGCGGTGTTATGCCCATCGCGGCGATGCTTCTCCAGCATTTCAAAGCCGTCCATTTTTGGCATGTTGATATCTATCAACAGCAAGTCCACGCTCTGGCGATGCAAGATATTGAGGGCCTCGATGCCGTCAGGGGCAGTGAGGGTGAGGTAGCCAGACATGCCCAAGGCATCACTGAGGAGATCACGCACTCCTGGTTCATCGTCAACGATGAGGATGGTTGGGCTAGTCACTGTTACCTCCGACGCGAATCTAGCGGGTGAGCAAGGGGCTGGACCTACCTACCGGTCAATGACGGACATTATTTTGGGATCCAATGATTTTCACAGGATTTTCACAGGATTGAGGTTGAGACTTTAATCAACGTTCAGTCGACACAGGAGCAATAAACCATGAAGCGAACCTCGATCTTCGCAGGCGCAGCAGTTGCTGTGGCGTTGGTTGGTGTGAGTCAAACGGGTGCAATTGCGGCCGATCGTTCCAACGGGCCAACTCCGGCAGCCCAGACAACGGGACAAAAAAGTTCACAGAGTCCAGGTCTAAGAGATACCGCGAAGCCGAATCCCACCAAGGGTTCAACGCCGGGGGCAAATCAGCCAAGCCCGAGTCGTTCACGCGCAGCAGTCTTAATCGCCTGGGAAATTTCTAAGCGGGCCGAGAAAGCAGCGCGAGCAAAGGTAAACGAAGTCTTCAAGGCAGCCATTCATGATGCTCAGGTGGAGTTCGACACCGCCATGGCTGCAGCGCGAACAGCAGCAGAGAAAGCAGCTGCCAATGCTGGTCGCCGCGCAGCGGTAGGAGCAGCTATTGCTGCTCGGGAAACCGCGATGTCAGCAATCGTTCCAGCAGGACCGAGGCCATGAAAATGAGCAGTCCACCAAAAATTTCACGACAAGCCTTCTTCAGCTTGAAGTGATTCCTCCGCGGGGGCTTTACGCCTGAAGCCCCCACAAGATGATGATCGAGCCCCTGACTTACCTGTAGTCAGGGGCTCGATCATTTTCCGTGCAGGTTAGATTGCGTCTGGCCCACGTTCACCGGTGCGCACTCGAACAACTGTTTCAAGATTGATCACCCACACTTTTCCGTCACCGATCTTCTCGGTTCGCGCGGCATTCACGATTGCATCTAAGGTCTGTTCGGCCTCGTGGTCGTCGACAATGACTTCAACGCGAACCTTTGGAACGAGATCAATGCGGTATTCAGCACCGCGATAGACCTCAACATGCCCGCGTTGCCTGCCGTGGCCGCTGGCCTCAGAAACAGTCATGCCATTGATGCCAATAGCGTTGAGCGCCTCTTTTACATTCTCGAGACGATGTGGCTTGATGATGGCGGTGATGAGTTTCATTGATCTTCCTCTCGACTTCGCGCGATTAGATCACGCAAAGGATGGTGCCCACCGCTAATACTTCCACCACCGGCTACGCCAGCAAAGTCATACGCGCTTTCTGCATGAATCGTGGTGTCAAGTCCAGCGATTTCATCGTCGGGGTGAGCGCGAAAACCGATGGTTTTCATAATGACTTTGGCGATGATCCAGGTAACAACGAATGCGTAAAGAGCAGTCGCTCCGCTTGCAATTATTTGTTTGCCGAGCAAGCTAGCGCCGCCGCCGAAGAACAGCCCGTTGGCACCGTCGGAATTTGCGATCAAAGCCGCAAAGAAGCCAATCCCAAGCATGCCAACCAAGCCACCGATGCCGTGCACTCCTACGACGTCTAGCGAATCATCAAAGCCAAGTCGAAACTTTTGGCTGACGGCCCACGCGCAAATGGCACCCGCAACAAGCCCGATCACCAAAGCACCAAGCGGAGTCACGAAACCACAGGCAGGGGTAATCGCGACTGCGCCAGCGATTGCGCCGGATGCCGCACCGAGGGTTGTTGGATGACCGTCTCGAATTTTTTCGAAGGCGATCCAAGTAAGTGCACCACAGGCAGTAGCAATTTGGGTATTTATCAATGCGGTTGCTGCAAGGCTTGAAGCGCTCAAAGCTGAGCCGGCATTGAAGCCAAGCCAACCAAACCACAACAGGCCCGCTCCAAGTAATACGAGTGGCAAGTTATGCGGGCGCATCGAGTCATGTCGAAAACCGATGCGACGACCGACAACCAAAACCAAAGCGAGGGCCGAGGCGCCTGAGTTGATTTCAACCGCAGTACCACCGGCGAAATCAAGTGCGCCGAGTCGGTCACTAATCCAGCCACCCGTGCCACCTTGCAACGCGAAAGCCCAGTGTGCGATTGGCACATACACAAGCAAGGCCCAGGCGACCATGAAGACAATCCACGAACTGAACTTCACTCGATCAGCAATCGCGCCTGAAAGTAATGCTGTCGTCACGATGGCAAAAGTGAGTTGGAACATCACAAAAGCTAGGAGTGGAATCTGATGCCCGTCAGGTCCTACTCGCTGATTGATCGCGTCAGTGAGACCCATGTGACTGAGGTTTCCGATAAACCCACCGCCGGAGTCCTCACCAAAAGCAAGGGAGAAGCCCACCAGTACCCAGACCACGGTAATAACGCCCATGGCCGAGAAACTCATCATGATCATGTTCAGCACGTTCTTGGAACGAACCATGCCTCCGTAGAACAAGGCCAAGCCAGGCGTCATGAGAAGAACAAGAGCAGACGCAGTCATTACCCAAGCGGTATCTGCACCATTAATCGAATCCATGGTACTCCTTTAGATGAATCGGAACTGGCCAGCGTGGATTGAAACTGGCTGCCGGCGACTATCTCCGAGTTTTGTTACAACCAGATTTCCCAACGGGACACTTCCTGGCGGAGCGCATAGGGAAGGTACGACTAACGCTGGCGGATCACGATCGGGTCAGCGTCGCGGAAACGGGAGTTTGCATACAGTTGGTTGCCGTCTTGGGTGGTGAATCCAGTCAAGGTTGGTTTCACGCCATCAAAAACTGCGGTGCATGGCGATTCCATGAGAAGGGCCCACTCGCGTTTAAGTAGGTGCTCTTGGAGCATGCCTTCGACATAGCGATTGTGGGTACCAACAGCCAAGAACCGTACTTTTTGGGCTATGAGTTCAAGGTTCGGCAAAATCACATCGAGTTCACGACCTTGCAGGTCAATGTGAAGTAAGTCAGTGGGCTCATCGCCGGCAAGCAAGGTTTCAAGCGTCACGGTTGGAACTTCAACATGGTCAAAGAATGCACCGCGGTAATCCATGTGTGCGTCTTTATCGGTGCTGACAGCACCGCCCATGTCGTCGTCGGTCAGTTTTGGAAATTTCAGGACGGTTTCTTCATACCAACAGGCTGCTTGCACCACGGTGATGTCACCGGTGCCTGCTTGCATTTGCTCGCGGATTTGCTCGCTTGTTCCCGTCACGCGCCGCGCAACAATCGCATTGTCTTGGGCGTGCTGCATGGCCCAACCAGCCCGCATTTCGTCGGCTTCAACAGCAATCCCGACAGCCTTTTTACCATCGCGCTGAGCCAATGCCACACCCATGACAACCCAGGGAGCCCAACCGGCGCCGACTTCCACAACGCGGTAGGAGTCGCGATCGTTGTGCAGGGAGATGGCAAGGCCGACGTATTCCTCAGCCTCAGAGCGATAGCCATCTGTCGGCACCGGTAGGCGATCAGTTGTGGTGCCGGCCAGTTCTTGGGGAGCCCAAGTCAGCATGGCTATGCGAGTGCGAATACCCGCCCAGTCGACTCGAAAGATGCCGTCGTGAGGGGGTTTTGTGAGTGCGCGGACTCTTTGAAGGATGGGAACCACTGATTCTGGGTAAATCGGCACGTGCAATCCGTTGCCGAACTCGACCGCAACAGGCGAGCCACCTTGCTCGTATGCCGCGGCCCGCTTTATCCCCCGAAAAGAGGACCAACGCATGGCCGGACATTAGCCCATCAACCTGCGCTGTGTCACGCATCCCAAGTCTTTGGGAGGATGGGGCAGTGGCCACGCGAAATCTTGTAAATATTGAAGCTGTTTCGAAGTCTTTTGGAGATCGGCCACTCCTTGATCGGGTGTCGCTAGGCGTCAACGCCGGAGAGCGGATCGCGGTCGTCGGTCGAAATGGCGCCGG
>JBIIAA010000146.1:0-4214 GCA_044240165.1 Candidatus Nanopelagicales bacterium | reverse complement strand
ATCGATGGAGATGACATGAGCGCCCTGCTCAGCAAAGTGGGCAACAGCAGCATTGCCGATTCCTCGGGAGCCACCAGTAATGATCACGCGCTTGCCGGCGATGGAAATAGTCATGGTTCTCCCTCAAAGAAGTGGTGATGACGGGTGACTATATGAGTCTTCCATCATCGATAGGTCTGTTTTTTAAATATCCATGTGTGTGATCTCGGGTTTGTGAACGCTCAAAATCGTTCTCTTGTGTCTTAACCTGGCTTTAACCTGCGCCGAATAGCCCACGTACAGGCTTTGAGAATGCTTAAGCCATGATCACGAACCGGGTACGCCAGCAAAATAACCGCCCAACATCAACCGGGCAGAAGTTGCTTTCTTCAGTCTTAGCCGTTGGCGTCTTCTTCGGCATCGGGGGACTACTGGCGGCCAGATCGGCTCAAAGTACTGAATCTGTATCGCTAGCCGCATCTTCAAGCACCAGCTCGCAAGTTTCGACCACGTCAGTGAGTCAGACGACGCAAGCCACGAAGAAACCCACTGGGACCACGGCTGCGGTGAAAACCGCATCAGCCACTGTGGTTCATGCCACTACAAAGGCAAGTAAGGGCTAAGGAGTCATAGGCAACTCGTCGTATTTGAATCAATAACCTGATTCTCGAATAGTGATGCTGGCTTCTCCTGGCGGCGCGTAATAGCAAGTACCCGCAGGAAATTTCATAGGACTGTGACCTTGGACGAAGTCTGTGATTTCGCCGCTCAAGACGCACGTATGGCCGCCGTACTTATGGGTGTGGATTGCTGCGCGTGTTCCAGCTGGACGAGTTCCTTTTGGCGTATTTGCATTGAGGCCTATGGCGGCACTGGTCAAAGCACGCAAACTCCGAAATATCGACTTGAAGAATATCACCGGTATTGGTCGACGTCATTGCTCCAAAACCTGCAGATCATGAGGGTAACCAGTTTTGGTCCCTACTCTCATTAGGGGATCAACTGGCGCGCCTTAGACTCTTGCACTGTGACCGACTCTTCCCGCACCTATGAAGTTCGCACCCATGGCTGCCAAATGAATGTTCACGACTCTGAGCGCCTTGCTGGCATGCTCGAAGAAGCCGGTTACGTCCCATTCGTGAAAGGCGTGACTCCCGACTTAATCGTCTTCAATACCTGCGCAGTTCGCGAGAATGCGGATAACAAGCTGTACGGCAACTTGAGTCATCTTGTTCCAGTGAAGGCCAAGAATCCAGGCATGCAGATTGCCGTTGGTGGTTGCCTTGCCCAAAAGGACCAACACACCATTCTCAAGAAGTCACCTGTGGTTGACGTGGTGTTTGGTACTCACAACATTGGCTCGCTACCAATTTTGCTAGAACGAGCTCGCATCGAGCAAGAAGCACAAATTGAAATCATGGAGTCTCTCGTTGAGTTCCCATCTGTGCTGCCTGCAAAACGCGAATCTGCATATGCGGCTTGGGTCTCCATCAGTGTGGGCTGTAACAACACCTGCACCTATTGCATCGTTCCGGCGCTTCGCGGCAAAGAGCGGGATCGCCGACCGGGCGAAATCCTGGCCGAGATTGAGGCCCTAGTTGCACAAGGGGTTTCTGAAATCACACTGCTCGGCCAAAACGTAAATGCGTACGGTGTTGAGTTCGGCGATCGAGAAGCCTTCAGTAAATTGCTTAAGGCCTGTGGTGAAGTTGAAGGACTCGAGCGGGTTCGCTTCACCTCACCACATCCTGGCGAGTTCACTGACGATGTGATTGAGGCAATGGCGATCACTCCAAACGTGATGCCGCAGTTACATATGCCTTTGCAGTCAGGTTCCAATGAAATCTTGAAAGCCATGCGTCGCTCATATCGTCAAGACCGCTACTTAGGCATCATCGCCAAGGTGCGTGAAGCAATGCCGGATGCAGCGATCACCACCGACATCATCGTTGGTTTCCCAGGAGAAACTGAAGAAGACTTCTTGCAGACCATGCATGTGGTTAAAGAAGCCCGTTTCTCAATGGCCTACACCTTCTTGTATTCCCCTCGCCCCGGAACTGAAGCGGCAGAAATGCCAGATCAAATTCCGCACGCGGTCAAGCAAGATCGTTATGAACGACTCGTAGCCGTGGGTAACCAAATTGCTTGGGAAGAAAACCTGAAGCAAGTTGGCAAGGTTGTCGAAGTGCTGGTTGCCCAAGGCGAGGGTCGCAAAGATGGCGACACCGATCGCGTTTCTGGTCGAACTCCTGATTTTCGTTTAGTGCACGTCACTGTGGATCCCAACCAGCCGCGCCCTCGACCTGGCGATGTCGTGACCGCTGAGATCACTTTTGCTGCTCCCTTTCACATGGTTGCGGATCGCTTGATTTCAGTGCGGCGCACCAAAGCTGGTGACTTAAGCGAGTTGCCACCAGAAGTCGCCGGTATTTCCCTGGGTATGCCAACGATCCGAGTAGGTAGCGCATGATCATCGGTGTTGTATTTATCCCGGCCGCTCCGCTGTTATGCCCAGATGTTGATATTGAAGAGCTCCTGGTTGACGAGCGGGATGCCTCAATTGAATTAGTACTGGAATTTACCCAAGATGCCCAGCAGGTTTTGGTTATCGGTTCTGGGGATGAGACTCGTTGGTTTGAGGATGGCGGTGTCGGATCCACTCGAGGTTTTGGTGGTCTGCTCGAGTACGCGCTTGGCACCGGTTCGAAGCGTTTACCTCAGGCGCTCACGATTGGTGCTGCTGTATTGAACGGCGCTCATTGGTCGGGCCGCGTGATGGCCTTGGAGGTTGGGCACTCTTCAAACACAGATGACCGCAAGCGATTAGGTAGTGAAGTGGCAGCTAAGGCTGCAGAACTGGCAACACTGGTCGTTGTGGTGGGCGATGGATCAGCCACTCGCACAGAAAAAGCCCCCGGCTATGTGCAACCAGATGCAGCATCCTTCGACGTTGCTATGGCCAGAGCCATCAATGAGGCTGACACTCACGCAATACTTGATGTTGATCAAGACCAAGCAGATCGACTGTGGTGTCGCGGAATCCCAGCATGGCAAGTTGTTTCCAATGCTGTGGGGCAGATGCAGGGGACACTCATTTTGGAATCAGCTCCGTTTGGGGTGAATTACCTCGTAGCTTCGTGGCGGCCATGACAGTTCTTGTCATCGTTGGTCCCACAGCTGTTGGTAAAAGTTCGCTGAGCGTTCTCGTTGCTCAAGAGTTAGCGCGCAGCGGTAGAGCTGCAGAAATTATCAGCGCAGATTCGATGCAGGCCTACATCGGGATGAATGTTGGTACAGCAACTCCCACTGAAGAAGAACGTGGCGGCGTTGCACATCACCTTCTTGATGTGTGGCCGTCAGACCACGTATTAACAGTGTCGCAATATCAAGAGACTGCGCGAGCAGCGATCGATGATGTGCTTGCTAGGGGAGCCCTGCCAATAGTGGTTGGTGGATCCGGTTTATATGTAGCGGCGATTTTGGACGATCTGCAATTCCCGGCAACTGACCCAGAAATTCGGGCGAAATTTGAAGCGCAGCTTGAAGAGCAAGGCGCACGTGCGATGCATCGCCAGTTGGCATTGGTTGATCCGGCCGCAGCTGCAGAAATCGGGCAGATGAATGGTCGTCGCATAGTTCGGGCACTTGAAGTTCTTGAAGTAACGGGCGAGAAGTTCATCGCGCGACTGCCCGAACCGGTTGAGTTGTATCAGACCATTCGGGTGGGGCTAGAAATCCCTCGTGAGCAGATGGATGAACGCATTGCGCTTCGCGTGCATCAAATGTTTGAAGATGGGTTCGTGGATGAAGTGCGGGCACTTTCTCATACCGCTTATTCGGTAACGGCTACTCGAGCCATTGGGTATACCCAAGTGTTGGAGTTTCTTGCTGGCGAGTGCACTCAAGAGGAAGCCATCACGGCAACGATTGCGATTACAAAGAAATTCGCTCGACGCCAACAGCGGTGGTTCAGGCAGGATCAGCGGATTACGTGGATGGACTACGACGAAGCTGGATTAGCGTCGCGTGTTTGTGCGCTTTTGGGTGAAGACACCAAGCAGTAATACTCCGTGCCAAGCAGCACAGTGGCAACAGGTTTTGGAAGTCGCGTTAACACAGCCAAGGTGCGAAGTTGCCCATCGGCCTCATGCTGTGAAGCGTGAGCGCGTAACGCGAGTTTCTTTTGGTTCCAGTAGTCGCGTACATCCACCCGATGGGTGATTTCGCTGCTGGGA
>JBIIAA010000145.1:0-4286 GCA_044240165.1 Candidatus Nanopelagicales bacterium | reverse complement strand
GCCCAGCGATGATTCACCTGGTCCGAAAATGCGTTTGAACGTCGTCCAACAGGTGTAACGAATCGTTTCATTAGCTTCACGAGCGGTGAGTTTTGGCTCGGAAGCAATCTTGACGTCAGAGGTAGTCATGGCTTCAGTTTCTCACCTAGGAGATAGCGGCGTGCGCTTGGCTGACCGTGCCAGCTAGTCCATTGCCAGCAAGGCCTGCAATCGCAAGGGAAAGACCCTCGATAGTGGCGGCTGCAGCCTTAAGTTCTGCCACATTGGCTCGGTGGCCAACTCGAGGATGAAGCAGCGAACCTGTCCAGCGAGCCAGATGGGTTTCGTCAAAGGCTGGCATTGAAGTGCCAAGGAGGATCTCGAGATCTGCATGGGCGATTACTGCAAGATCGTCAAGATTTTCATTGATCACACCATCGCGCCCATATGAGAGTCGAACGACATGTCGACTTGGGCCAAAGGCGGTGCGAACCCATTCCCACTTCGCGGATGCGTGGGTGATGGCCTTGGCGTGAACATTTGGAGTGCTGGGTGCGATCAAGGCGCCAGAGCCGAGTGGATCTTCATCCAAAACATCGGAAGTGATCAGCGCAGCGAACACCACCACATCACCGACATGAAGCCTTGATAGCGGTTGCTGAATCGCGGGAACAGACGTAAGTACTCGCGCTGCATTTTTTGCATCGAGGGCGACAACCACGTGATCTCCAACAAATGTTTGGGTAGCCGTAGTTACTTCCCAGCCATTTTGACCGGCGCTCGCGTTCTTCCCGATGTTGTTTACTGGAGAGCTTAAAATAAGTTCAACGTTTGGTGCTTCTTGAAGTTCTTGAACGAGTGCATCAACCAAATTCGACATGCCGCCGACTAAGCCATTAACGGCTGCTCCCGGAACACCCGAAGATGCACGGATAGCCGCGGCAGCCTTTGAGAGCCCGCCATGCTTTGTTGTTGCTGCAGTGATGCCGGGCATGATCGCTTCGGCTTCTGCTAGATCTGGATGGAGTGCGTGCACGCCACCGACCACAGGAGTGGCGATGTAGTCCGTGATCTGATCACCTAAACGTTGGCGAATGAGGGCACCAAGAGTGATCTGAGGGTCCCAACTGTCAGGAACGGGGAGTTCGTCGAGTTGAGCAGCTTTGGTGGCTTCGTCGATTCCGATGATGGCAACCACGTCGTCGGCCAGCGGATTTGTTGGGATGCCGAGCAATGCATGCGGCATCGGGAAGGTTCCTTGCGGCACGATCAATCGTGAGTCTGAACGACGCGGTGCAACAACTCGATCACCAAGACCAAGTTCTTGAATGAGATTAAGGGTTTCGGGTCGAGCAATGGCGAAGGCTTCTGCGCCGACGTCAACAGTGACACCGCCAAGCCTTTGGCCTTGGATTGCTCCGCCGAAACGATCACTCGCTTCAATGAGACAAACTGATTGGCCTTGCTGAGCAGCCTTTCGTGCAGCAACCAAGCCGCTGATTCCGCCACCAACGATGACGACATCAAATCGGTTGGGCACGGTCAGCCTTCCTCATGCACAAGTGCAACTATGCGAGTCAGTACATCTGGATCAGTTTCTGGTGGCACGCCGTGACCCAAATTCACAACATGACCGGGAACCGACTGTCCGCGCTTTAATACGTCACGCACATTTGCAGCCAGTGCATCCCAAGGACCGCTGAGCAATTCAGGATCAATGTTGCCTTGCAGGGGAGTAGTGCCGCCAAGCATTTCGTTGGCAACATCAAGTGGAGTGAATTGATCGACGCCAACAACGGTTGCACCGACATCGCGCATCGCAACGAGCAAGTGTCCTGTCTTGGTCCCGAAATGCACGCGAGGAACGGGCAGGTCATCAACCATGCTCATAACTTTTGCCGAATGTGGTGCAACGAAGGTGAGGTATTCATCAAGGGTGAGTGCGCCAGCCCAAGAATCAAAGAGCTGCAGCGCGCTCGCACCGGCAAAGGCTTGTGCTCGTAAGAACGTTCCTGTTACTTCAGATACCCAAGCAAGCAGTGCATGCCAAGTTTCTGGCTCGTCGCGCATCAATGCTTTGGTATGGAGGTACTCCCGAGACGGGCGACCTTCAACCAGGTAGGAAGCCAAAGTGAAAGGCGCCCCCGCAAACCCAATAAGTGGTGTGGTGTCCAGTTCTGCAGTGACGATGCCGATAGCTTCGATGATTGGGGTTAGAGCGTTTGGGTCTAGATCAGGCAGGTTGCGTACTTGATCGGCTGTGCGAATCGCTTCGCCCATAACTGGGCCGACCCCAGCAACGATGTCTACATCGATCCCAGCCAACTTCAGTGGAATAACGATGTCGCTGAAGAAAATCGCAGCATCCACCTTGTGACGACGAACCGGCTGCAAGGTGATTTCGGCTGCCATATCCGGCCTGAGACAGGAATCCAGCATGGCCGTTCCTTCACGAAGGGCGCGATATTCAGGCAGTGAACGGCCGGCTTGGCGCATCATCCAGATCGGGCGGGTGGCTGGGCGGCCGCCTCGGTAGGCCGTGATTAGGGGGGAGTCAGCTGTTTTGCCAGAAATAAGCGGGTGCTGCGGAGATAGAACGTCCGGTCCAGTCATGTCTCCAACTTAGTAGAGATAGGGATCTCTTGCCTTAGGGACCGGTGATGAACCAGATAGTCATAGAATCTCCCCATGGTCATGGTGATGCTTGGTGCGAGCCATCATGACGTGACCCTTGATGAGGTAAGCCGGCTTGCTTTGGCCAGTCCAGGTCTTGCTTCACGGCTCACAACGGGCAGTCCCGACATCAATGGCGCAGTCGTCCTATCGACCTGCAATCGCTTTGAAATCTATCTAGACCTTGAGCGCTTTCACGATGCAGTTGATCTGACCACCACTTCAGTCGCGATTGCTGCAGGACTCGATCAAGAATTCGTCGTCGATGCCATGCGAGTAGTCGTAGGCACTGCAGTTGGGCAGCATCTTTTTTCTGTCGCGTCGGGGCTTGAGTCGATGGTTGTCGGAGAAGACGAAATCGCTGGCCAAGTTCGTCAGGCTCTTGCAACAGCACAATCAGATGGCACAACGTCACCAACTCTTGAGCGATTAATGCAGCGCGCTCTTGCCACGTCAAAAGCGGTCACAAGTTCAACCGGGCTGGGTGCAGCCGGGCGGTCAATCGTCAGTGTCGGGTTAGACATCGCCGAACAGCGTTACGGAGCACTCGCAGGTCGGCGCGCTCTCGTGCTTGGTACTGGTTCTTATGCGCGAGTGGTCACCTCTGCTTTACAAAAACTTGGGTGTACCGACATACATGTTTATTCATCTTCGGGTCGCGCCAGCCAATTCGCGTTGAACCGTGAAGTCACCGCGGTTGAGTCCGCCGATATAGCAAAGGCCGTAGCAGGCGCAGACATCATCGCTGCTTGTAGCGGATCAGCAGAATTCCTTATTAACCGTGCATTGATGGAAACTGCGCAAAGCCTTCGTGAGGCTGACGCGCTTCCCGTTGTGCCAATCATTGACTTGGCTCTGTCGCCTGATGTTGATCCAGACGTTTTCGATTTCCCAGGCGCCGATGTAATCAACCTAGAAGTGATTCGTCAGTTTGCTCCGCGCGAGCATTCATCAGCAATCCTTGAAGCCCAAGACATCGTGCTCACGGCTGTTTCAGAGTTTGAGTTAAATGAATCAGGCCGAACAGCTGACCACGCAGTAGTCGCTATGCGCGCTCATGTCATGGGCATCATCAATGAAGAGCTCGAGCGTATTCGTGGCCGAGTAGATGCAGAAACAGCAGAAGAAGTGGCGAAGGCCCTTCATCGAGTCTCGAATTCAATTCTTCATACGCCTTCGGTTCGAGCGCAAGAACTTGCCCGTACAGGTGAGTTCGCTGACTACCAAAAAGCTATTCACACGCTCTTTGGTATTGAACTTGATGCCCGCGCCTAAACCGATTCGGCTTGGCACGCGCGCGAGCCTGCTTGCTCGAACGCAGTCGGCAACAGTTGGCGATGCTCTCGCAGAGATCAGTGGTCGAGAGTGGGAAGAGATTCTCATTCGCACACCAGGGGATGACACCACTACTTCGCTGAATCAACCAGGAAACCCTGGGCTTTTCGTTTCGACCCTGCGCAAGGCCCTGCTGGCTGGCGAAGTCGATGTCATCGTGCATTCATTTAAGGACTTACCTAGCGCTCCTGAGTCTGGAATCTCACTTGCTGCTGTTCCGCTGCGTGAAGATCCGCGAGATGTGTTGGTATGTCGAGATGGATTAACTCTTGCAACGTTGCCGCAGGGCGCAAAAGTTG
>JBIIAA010000144.1:0-4308 GCA_044240165.1 Candidatus Nanopelagicales bacterium | reverse complement strand
GAGAGACCGTTAAATCACCGCGGTCGTCGGGATGCAGCGCAGACCGGGCATTGGTTGAAAGAACACTCTGGTGACATCTTTAGTTCAACACCCGATGTCATAGTTTCGACCGCTGTTCGAGCGCAGCAGACTTGGAAAATAGTTTCTGAGATTTTCGTTGTTGATCACGTCGATGACGAACGCCTTTATGACTCTGCAGTGTCTACGTTGATTGAAGTGGTCCGAGCAAAAATTGAAGCAGGCGTGGATGTGCTGGTTGTTTCACATAATCCAGGACTTGAGGAATTGGCTATTTACCTGACGCAGGGTCAGGCAGCGAAACCGAACGAAGTTGCGCTGAGTCACATGCCAACATCGTCAATTGTCGTATTAAAGATCCTCGATACTGAATGGTCAGATCAGAGCGCTGAAGTCGTTGAATTTGTAGTTCCGCGGAGTTAACGCGCTTATAAATCTGGCGCAGGAGTAGCAAAGCCCGAGAGTTCATCTGCATCTTCAATATCTTCGCGAGTAATACCAAGTAGGTACAGCACTGAATCCAAGTACGGCACGTTTACTGATGTATCGGCGGCATCGCGCGCGGCAGCTTTGGCATTAAATGCAACACCTAATCCCGCTGCTTCAAGCATGTCTATGTCGTTCGCGCCATCACCGATAGCAATAGTTCGACGCATTGGAATACCAAACTCAGCGGCAAACTCCTCGAGTGCTTGACGCTTACCGAGTCGATCAATGATCGGTCCGTCAACCTCGCCGGTGAGCAGCCCATCTTTGACACCGAGTCGATTGGCACGGAGTCGATCAATGCCCAAGTCGTCAGCGATCGAGCTGATAACTTCGACGAATCCGCCAGACACCAAGCAGACTCGATAGCCCAGAGTCTTCAGTGTGCGACAAAGGGTTCGAGCACCTGGTGTCAGCGATATTTGGCCACGAACCTTCTCAAGCGCTGCAACAGGTAGGCCTTTAAGTAAGGCGACTCGCTCGCGTAGTGATGCAGCGAAATCCAATTCTCCCGCCATGGCCCGTTCAGTGATGTCGGCTACTTGAGCCAATACGCCAGCTTCTTGCGCGAGCAGGTCGATGACTTCATTTTGGATAACGGTGGAGTCGACGTCCATGACCACGAGGTGCTGGCCGCGCCTATCTAGTCCGGCGTCTTGAACCGCGATATCGGCACCCGTTTCGAAGGCGGCCTGAGCTAGGGCTCGTCGAATACTTGTCGTTGTCGCCCCAGAAACTTCAAACAAGAAAGCCGTGACTGGGTAACTCGCGATGCGTCGGATTCGATCGACATTAGCCCCGCGCTGCGTGAGTTCTTCGGCTACTCGCGTAATGGCTTCGGGGCGGAGCGGGGCTCCGAGCAAAGTGATCTGTATTCGATCACGTTTTTTTGCAGCACTTTCTGCAACATTTTGTTCAATCGATAGCTCTAGACGCATCGTGGTGGCTAGCGCACTAACGGTGGCGATCGTGTCAGCGACCAGCTCTGAGTCAATATCGATCAAAGCCGTCAAAACCAGACGATCTCGGATGACTAGCTGTTCGATATCTCGCACAATTGCAGACGGTTCGAGCTGCGTGAACAGGCTCTTAGTAACGCCGGGTCGGTCTTGCCCGGAGAGGGTGATTAATAGCGTCTGCGTATTCATGACATACCAACGCTAGCCGCTACCCCGATCTTGGGGTGAGTCCGGCTATGGTCGTGTCGTGCCTGAAGTCCTGAACTGTGCTGACATCGTCGTGCGAAGGGGGACCAGACATCTTGTTGATCACGTTGATTGGGTCGTCAACGAGGGGGAGCGTTGGGTGATTTTGGGCCCAAACGGCGCCGGAAAAACGACTCTGATGCTGGTCTGTTCTGGTCGAATGTTTCCCACTTCTGGGTTGGTTGAACTTCTTGGCGAGCGCCTTGGCAAGACGGATATGGCTGAACTCAAGCCGCTGATCGGCTGGGCGAGTAGCGCAATGATGAACGACATCCCACCTAGTGAACGAGTGGGCGATGTAGTACTTACCGGTGCATATTCAGTCACTGGCCGCTGGCGCGAAGAGTACGAAAGTGCTGACGTTGTCCGCGCGGCGAAATTAATGTTTGCTTGGGGCCTAAGTCATTTAGCCCGACGAACTTTTGGCACCCTTTCTGAAGGTGAACGTAAACGGGCGTGCATTGCCCGAGCACTCATGTCCAATCCTGAACTACTTCTCCTGGATGAGCCGGGCGCCGGACTGGATCTCGGTGGACGCGAAGACTTGGTGTCGCGTATGTCTGAACTAGCACGAGACCCGAGCGAGCCAACTCAGATCTTGATCACCCACCATGTGGAAGAGATACCTGCCGGGTTCACGCATGCACTGTTAATGCGCGACGGCAAGGTAGTCACGCAAGGTGCGATCGATCAGGTGATTACTGGACCTTGGCTTAGTGCAACCTTCGGATTACCCATCAAGGTTTCTCGAGATGGCGAGCGGTTTTTAGCGATGCGTGATGCCTAGCAACCGCATTTGGACGGTGCCCAATGCGCTGAGCATTTCGCGGCTTGTTGGCGTTCCGATCTTTCTCTGGTTAGTCCTAGTTCCCAAAGAGGATGGTTGGGCTTTTCTCGTTCTGGCTATTGCTGGTGTGACAGATTGGCTTGATGGCGCACTTGCTCGGGCATTGAACCAGCAAAGTCGTATTGGTGAGATCCTTGATCCTGCCGCAGACCGCCTTTACATCGCCGCCACCATCATTGGACTTGCGATCAGGGGAATTATTCCTTGGTGGCTCGTGGTGATTCTGGTCGCTCGAGATGTCATGCTTCTTGGACTAATTCCGCTTTTGCGCAAACATGGAATGTTGACCCTTCCAGTGACCATGGTTGGCAAGGCAGCAACCTTCTGTTTGCTTTGGGGTTTTCCGACCTTGCTGTTGAGTACCTACGACAACTGGCTTGGCTCTTTTGCAGGCGCAGCTGGTTGGGCATTCGCACTTTGGGGTACCGGCTTGTATTGGTGGGCTGGGATTGATTACATCAGATCAGCTAGGGCTCTATCGTCCTCGTCGACGTAGTTCATGGATGGCATAGAGTTGGGCCACTGACACAGGGTGAAAGGGCCGCTATGAATCCGCAAGATCTTCGCTACACCGCCGAACACGAATGGGTTCGCCTTTCTGGAGACGTTGCTGAAGTTGGCATCACTGCCTACGCCCAGGAAGCCCTGGGCGACATCGTGTATGTCAGCTTGCCCAAGGTGGGCGACAGCGTTGCTGCTGGAGATGCCTGCGGCGAAGTCGAATCCACAAAAAGTGTGAGCGATATTTACGCGCCTTTGACGGGCACCGTCACCGAGGTCAATGAACTCCTTGATGCCAATCCACAGGCGATAAACGAAGCCCCCTACGTGGGCGGATGGCTGTTTAAGGTGAAAATGTCCAACCCGGCCCAGCCAGCGGATCTGCTAAGCGCGGACCAATACGAGGAGCAAACGCGCGCCTAGTGGTAGCCAGTAGCGCCACAAGGTAGATTCGCCTCATGCAACAGTGTCCTTCCTGCGCCAAGCCGGTGGCGAGCGACGCTCATTTTTGCCCAGACTGTGGAGCTAACCTGCAGCAAAACATTGAATTCACTGGTGCGATCACTTCAGTAATACCCCTCACTGGCTCGGGTACAAGTGGCTCAATAGCTGCAGTTGGGGCGGGCAAGCAACCGGGCATTCAGGCTGGTTCGGCAATGCTCGTGGTGCATCGCGGACCAGGGGAGGGCACCGAATTTCCGCTGGACTCAACTAAAGACATTGTGACTATCGGGCGGGCACCTGAAGCTGACTTATTTTTTGATGACGTCACGGTCAGTCGCAGACATGCTGAAATTCGCCGCGGAGCCCAAGGCTGGAGTATCCGCGATGTGGGAAGTTTGAACGGCACGTATGTAAACCGCAAACGCGTAGACGATCACCGTCTCACTGGCGGTGATGAACTTCAGATTGGCCGTTTCCGGTTCGTATTTCTTGTCGGCACGCAATCATGAGTGAAGCGCCCCGAATCGTTACGGGCACAATAAGTATTGGCGAAGTTTTATCGCTACTTAAACGTGACTTTCCTGATGTGACAATTAGCAAAATTAGATTTTTAGAGACTGAGGGTTTGGTTACTCCGGAGCGAACCGCGTCGGGTTACCGTAGATTCACAGAACGAGATATTTCCCAATTGCGCGCTGTTCTTACGCTGCAGCGCGATCAGTACCTGCCACTCAAAGTTATCCGTGAACATTTAGATTCCGAAACCCCTGATGCTCCGGTTGCTGTTGCCGGCTCCGGATTGAGACC
>JBIIAA010000143.1:0-4334 GCA_044240165.1 Candidatus Nanopelagicales bacterium | reverse complement strand
CTGCTTTGGCATGTCGATCCTTTGCTTGTTATTCGGAACCTTGGGTGTACTGGTGGTGCTTAGGCTTCAGCGTCTACGTCAACGTCAAGTGTCGGCAACTCTGCAATTTCGCTTTCAACACTATTTTGCTTCACGACATCTGCCTTCCGGCGATGTGGCGCGAGGACCATGATCATGTTTCGGCCATCTTGCTTAGGTGCGGCTTCAACGAATCCAACTTCAGTGACATCTTCAGCAAGGCGTCCAAGTAGGCGAATGCCTAGTTCTGGACGACTCTGCTCGCGTCCGCGGAACATGATCGTGATCTTGACCTTGTCTCCTGCTTTCAAGAACCGCTCGACGTGACCTTTTTTGGTCTCATAGTCGTGCTGATCAATCTTTGGACGGAGTTTCATTTCCTTGATGATGGTGTGCGTCTGGTTACGACGTGATTCACGTTCTTTTTGCGCGGCTTCGTATTTGAATTTTCCGAAGTCCATGAGCTTGCATACGGGCGGCTTTGCCATTGGAGCAACCTCGACTAGGTCAAGATCTGCTTCAACTGCCAATCGCAACGCATCTTCGATGCGCACGATGCCTACCTGCTCGCCAGCCGGTCCGACAAGTCGGACCTCAGGAACGCGAATTCGGTCGTTGATTCGTGGTTCGACGCTGATAGCGCCTCCTTGCTCGTTCGTTGCAAGCCGCACGTTTGCGCGACCAGGTGATCCAGCCCAAGGGATTGCCCTCAAACAAACGCAAGGATTCACAGAACGAACGAATGCACCCAAGGTGCACTTGTGCGACTGACCTGTGGCATCTAAGGCGATGAACAGGTGGGAACCTAGATTCCACTTGCGCGACTCAGCCCTAAGGCCGAATCAATCGGGACACAGACTAGCAGTCTGGGATCAGGCAAGTGAAATCCGGCTCAATAGCCCCTCAGCGACCCTGAGCTAGAAAAGCCAGCCGTTGATCTGAGATTACGTGGCGCACGGGGCCCATAACGTCGATCACCACAGCATTTGCGGCACTTTCTAGGGCCGCGCGAGCACAATCAGGGCCGCTCACGGGCACCGGACGGGCTTGCGGGTCCCATCGAGCCATCGAATCAAGACCAGTAAAGGCCAAAAGACCACGTTCACCATTTGGGTTGACCATGGACACCACTGACATGTGGCTGTCTTTATCGCCGCCGAGTTCGTCCATTTCATCCAAAACGGCGACGACTGCCACGAGTAAGCGCGAGTCCATTAAGAGCTCAAGGGTCAGGTCTCGAGCTAAATCTGCCGTGACTTGTTGAACTCCTTTGGCAATAGCTTCGCGAAGGATGGGATCAGCTAAGCCGTCATCACCGGCAAAAGCAGGCGACGCGATCGAGCGGCCTTTGCCGAAACTCTCTTCGCTCATGGTTTACAAGCGGCAGGCACGAATATCGGTGACGAGGATTCCGCGCGCACCTAGTTCATAGAGTTCATCCATGACTCGGTGAACATCAAGAGACTTCACCATCGCGCGCACCGCCGACCAATCAGACTCGTGAAGCGGAGACACCGTTGGCGACTCAATACCCGGCGTGATCGCACATGCTTGTTCGAGGTTAGCGGTATGAATGTCGTAATCCACAAGTACGAAAGTGCGCGCAACCATCACGCTTTGCAAGCGACGAATCATCGTGTCCACTGCAGGAGTCATTGGTGCACCTGTGCGGCGAACCACAGTTGCTTCGGAAACCAAAATCGGATCACCAACAACCTCTAACCCAGCCTTGCGCAACGTTGTTCCGGTTGCCACCACATCAGCGACAGCATCTGCAACACCAAGTGCCACAGCGTTTTCCACCGCTCCATCAAGGCGAACGACTGTCGCTTCGATTCCTGTTTGCGCTAACCATGAACGCAGTAAACCGTCATACGACGTCGCAATGCGTTTGCCTTGAAAATCCTGAAAGGACTTAGCTGTTCCGACTGGCGCAGCGAGGCGAAACGTCGATGGAGCAAAACCAAGTGGCAATAACTCTGAAGCATCAGCGCCCGAATCCAACAACATATCTCGACCGGTAATACCCATGTCGAGAGTTCCGGCACCAACATAAAGCGCGACATCTTTTGGACGCAGAAAAAAGAACTCAACATCATTTACAGGATCTTGGACCACGAGATCTCGAACACCGGCGTTACGCAGATAGCCGGCTTCTTGCAGCATCTGTCGTGCCGGCTCGGCGAGCTGGCCCTTATTCGGAATTGCTACTTTTAGCATGGGCTTATAACCGCCGGTAAACGTCGTCGAGTGAAACATTGGTCGCGATCATCATCACCTGTAGGTGATAGAGCAACTGTGCGATTTCTTCAGCCGTATTGTCGTGACCCTCGTGCTCGGCTGCCATCCACACTTCGGCTGCCTCTTCAACAACTTTCTTGCCGATGGCGTGTACACCTTGGGCTAAAAGTTTGACGGTGCTTGATTCTTCATCACCATAGGAGGATTTGCGCAGCAACTCGGCATATAGCTCGTCGAAAGTCTTCACAGGTAAACCCTACTGACCACATGCAAGGTTTGTTAACCAGCAATCCCAGAAAGTGTCTGCCAGGTCAGCAGCGCTGCTTGAGTTGTCTCAAGGCCCTTATTCTCACGAGAACCAGGTAAGCCAGCGCGGTCGAGTGCTTGAGCATCGGTATCGCAGGTCAATAAGCCAAATCCCACTGGAACAAGGAAATCAAGGGCCACTTGAGCTAGCGCGTGTGAAGTCGCTGAACACACATACTCAAAATGTGGTGTGCCCCCACGAATGACGACGCCAAGAGCCACAACCACGTCGTAATTCAAGGATGCTGCGCACGCTTTAGCCACGATTGGTAACTCGAAGGATCCTGGGACCCGAATCAAGGTTGCCACGGCCCCTGCTAGCTCACAGGCGTGATTCGCCCCAGAAATCAGCCCGTCCATCACTTCGGTATGCCATAACGAAGCAACGATGGCTACTCGAGCCCCTGGAGCGATGACGGTGACAGACGGAGCGCCATGTGAACTCATGCTGGTCCCTTCGAAGTAAGACCTGACTCGCCAAGTTGATGACCCATTCGGGCAGCCTTGGTCCGCAGATATTCCTCGTTGTGGCTATTGGCTTGAATCTCAAGTGGAACACGCTCGACTATTGAAAGTCCGTAACCTTCAAGTCCTGCTCGCTTGGCTGGATTATTGGTTAACAGGCGCATACTGCGGATTCCAATATCAGCCAAGATCTGCGCGCCAGTTCCGTAATCTCGAGCATCTGCCGGCAGACCAAGATCCAAGTTAGCGTCAACGGTGTCACGGCCGCCATCTTGAAGTTTGTACGCCATCAGTTTATGCAGCAGCCCGATACCGCGGCCTTCATGGCCACGGATATACAGCACGACTCCACGGCCTTCTGCAGCTATGCGCAACATCGCGGCATGAAGCTGTGGCCCACAATCACAACGCATCGAACCAAAAACGTCGCCGGTTAAACATTCCGAGTGCACGCGCACCATGACATTTTCGCCATCGCCAATTTCACCCATCACCATGGCGATATGTTCAATACCGTCGATGTCACTTCGATAGCCCACAGCCGTGAATTCACCAAACTCCGTTGGTAATTTCGCTTCGGTTACTCGGGTGACCTGCTTTTCGTTCCGTCGCCTAAAGCGAATCAGATCCGCAATAGAAATCATTTTTAGCCCGTGAGCGTCTGCAAACTCCCGACATTGGGGAGCACGCATCATTGACCCATCGTCATTAACGAGCTCACACAGTGCTCCGGCTGGCGTAAATCCAGCGAGGCGGGCTAGGTCAACAGATGCCTCGGTGTGTCCGGGACGTCGAAGTACTCCACCCTCAACAGCACGCAACGGCATCACGTGTCCGGGACGAGTGAGGTCGAACGGCTCAGTTGCACTGTCACCAAGAACCCGAATCGTGTGCGCCCGATCAACTGCTGAGATTCCGGTTGTCTCCACATCACGGGCATCCACGGATACTGCATAAGCCGTTTGCTTGCGATCTTCATTAACCGATGTCATGGGTGGCAGGCCGAGGTGATCTAGCAACTTTCCCGTCATGCCCACGCAGACATATCCAGATGTGTGACGAATCATAAAACCTGTAAGTTCCGGGGTTGCGGCACTCGCAGCAAAGATTAGATCGCCTTCATTTTCACGATCTTCGTCATCAACCACCACCACGCTATGGCCTGCTCGCATGGCTGCAATCGCATCCTCAATTGAATCCAGTTGAACTTCACCGGATCCTGAGGCAGTAACGAGTTCATCGTGCACTGCTACTGCAGGATTTTTAGTCTTTTGCTCAGACTTATCTCGCTTTGCAAAAAGTTC
>JBIIAA010000142.1:0-4336 GCA_044240165.1 Candidatus Nanopelagicales bacterium | reverse complement strand
AAGACGACTTGGGGATAATGCTTAAGTTGAAAAAACATCAATAGCCATAGATGCCACAACCGGAACGATCCCCAGCAAAATAAATGCTGGCAAATAGCACGCAGCCAATGGTGCAACGGAGCGCACCCCGGCCGATCGAGCCGCAACCTCCACAGTTCTGCGCTTTCGTCTTCGTTCATCATCACCGATTCCAATGAAGACATCAGCGATCGGTGCGCCAGATGATGCAGAGCGTTGAAATGCCGCCGCGATTCGTGAAAACTCTGGATCTACCTTCGCAGTAATCCAGGCTGTGTGTTGCGAAGCACCCATGCGGACAGCTGCATCAACTCGCAGTAAGGATTCAGAAGCCGGCGCACCAACCGCGAATGCGACCGCTACCAGCGCGGAACGCAGACTCGCACCAGAAGCCAAAGTTGCTGACAACAGATCGCAGACGATTGGTACCTGAGAAACGAGTGCACTCCTGCGTTCCCGATCCGCGCGTGACTCCAACCTGCCAACAAACCAATGCGCCGCCAAAGCTGCCAAGATTCCAAGGGCGACACCCAGCATCGAACCAAAGACGAGCGCGATACCCGCTCCCAAAACAATTGATGAAAGCATCCGCATAGGAAACTGAGTGGCGATCGCAACTTTCTGATCTGGCACAACGACTTGGAGCCGGCGCCGACTTGATGGCCGAATCGACAGCCATGCTGCAGTACTCATTAGTAAAACAATGAGAATCTTCATAACAAGCGCTCGACGCCATGCACCATCCGTTGCGACCACGCTGCACCAATGGCTGTAAGCAAGAGACCCGTCACGAGACATCCCCAGCCCATCGGATTACCCACGAGCCAGCCCACCGGATCAGAACCCATCATGATTCCCATCAGAATTCCAATGAGCGGCAAACCGCTAAGAATTTTTGCAGTAGCCCGGGGGGCCGCCAGCTCAGCTTCCAAGGTGGCACGTAACTCCTCATTTTGACGAGTACTTTGGAGGAGTTGACCAATTGCAGCGCTTAAGCCACTTCCCGAGCGTGAGCCCACTTCCCAGCACGCAGCCAACTGCCTGAGTTGCGGCAGTTTTTCCGCATCTACACGTAGCGCCTGCGCAACATCACCGCCGATCCCGATGGCTGCCAGCGCTGTCGGCCACAGTGGTGGATCGTCAGCGGCCCGAGCGAGCGCCAGGTTTGGCGGTTGTCCCGATTTCAATTCTGCATCCAACGCAGCGAGTCCATCAATGAGTCGCTGCAGCAACGCATCCCGTTCACTTTTCCTGCGGAATCGATACTTCAGTTGATCCACCAACTGGAATTGGAAAGTCAAGTCTTCAGTCAGACGTAACTTATGCAGCCGAGCTAACGTTGTTGGTTGGTTCCAGATATACACGCAGACTCCAACGAGCGTGGCGATCGCGAAGTTCATGAAGTGGCACGCAGATCTCGAATCGGCGCTTTCACCATTTGCATGCGTAGTTTGCGTATTCCCTGCTGTTCAATAAATTCACGCCCCTCACGAACCACTGCAGGTATGAGTTCAACTTGATGCTGTTCGTTGATCTGGACAACATGGATGCCCTGTAGTTGACGACGACCTTGAGCATCTCGATCAAGATGCACGACCGCATCGAGCCCCGCTCCCAACAAAGCATGTACTGCTGCTCGGTCTAACCCGGCCGCTAGCCCGAGTGCTTCTATTCGCGCAGGAACATCAGCGGCAGAATTTGCGTGCACAGTGGCACAGCCTCCCTCGTGTCCAGTATTCAAAGCAGTGAGAAGATCGATGACTTCAGCGCCTCGCACTTCACCAACAACAATGCGGTCGGGACGCATCCGCAAGGTTTGTCGAACCAGATCCCGCATAGGCACAGCGCCGGCACCTTCAAGATTTGCTAAGCGCGACTGCAAACGCACCACGTGCGGGTGATCAGGTTGCAACTCTGCTGAATCTTCGACAATCACAATGCGTTCATGGTGTGCAACCAAGCCCAACATTGCTGCAAGCACTGTGGTTTTCCCAGACCCGGTACCGCCACTAATAAAGAACGAGAGTTTTGAATCAATCACCGCTCGAACCCAGAAGGCTGCACCTGCATCCAACGAACCCAGCTCAACTAGATCTTCAATACTTAGGCCATGCTTGGCAGGAATTCGAAGTGAAATCACCGTTCCATCTGTAGCGATTGGAGCGAGAACGGCATGCAAGCGCACTCCCGATGCCATTCGAGCATCGACGTAAGGGTGGGCATCGTCGAGGCGCCTACCCACTGCGCTCGCGAGTCGTTGCGCTAATGCGCGCACTTCATCGTCGTTGGTGAAGGTAAGTGGAATGTGCTCGAGTCCTTGGCCGCGATCAATCCAAATCTGATCTGGTCCGTTCACCAAAATATCGGTCACTCCTGGCTGATGAAGTAACGGATCAAGAAGCCCTGCCCCGACGAACTCGCGCTGCAATTCGGTGACAAGCGAGAGAATCGCTCCATCGCCTAAGACCAAGCCTTCATCACGAAGAGCTGCGGACACACCGTCATGGGTTGCTTCACCTTGCATCACCACCAACCGGCTTCGAACTCGGTCGGCGAGTTTCATCACTTCCACCACTCTTGAAAAAGTGAGGTGCATGCTTTTGCGTAACTGCCGCCGGCAAGTTCGCCAAGTTCTGCCGCCACACTGACACTTGAGTCTTCTGGTAGCACCGCTCGCACTGGCGCGCCAAGTGCTCGTGAAATATCACCAGCACTCATACTCCGATTGGTTTGACGCACGAGTACTTCCGCATGCATCCCAAGGTGGCGATAATGCTCAAGGGCAACTGCTGCGGCTGCGACCGCACGAATGCGCGTTGGAACTACACACCACAGTTCGCATTCAAGATCGGTTGGACACCACTGCTCTTTGTCTAACACCTGATGTCTTGGCATATCGATCAGCACTACGTCAAAGGCATTGCGTCCGAAATTGATGACTGACTGCCAAGCTTGCACTGTTGGGTTTTCAGACATCTTGCGAGCCGCTGAAATCAGTGCAACGTTATGCGGGCTCGGGAGTGCCGGCAACAGAGTCTCGGTACTGACTCGGCCGCTTGTATGAACCAACTCAGGCCAGCGAGCTCCGGGTGACGCCTCTGCGCCAAGAAGGAGATCAAGCCCACCACCATTGATATCGCCGTCGATAAGCAAAACCTTCTTGCCCAACCGTTCGGCAGCCACTGCTAATCCGGCTGCCAAGGTCGAGGCACCCGATCCACCGCACGATCCATTGATAATCAGCAACCGTGCTAGAACGCCACGATTAACCATCGATTCCGTGAGTCGTTCAGCCAGCCAGGCATCGCCTTCGGGTAGCGCGACCACATGCTCGGCGCCTAGCAGCAGTGCCGATTGCCACAGTTGAGAGGGAGCCACTTCTAGGGCGCCGTATTGCCAGTGAACTATTGCGAGATTGCGCCGCTTTGGTAGCCCGACTGCTTGACTCACCATCTCAGCGCCCAACACGATGAACTGATCAGTGGGCCATCGCTTCGCTATTTCATTGGCGTTGTCTATGACCTCCACGAACTCTCCGCCAGCCAGGGCCAGCGTGCGCACATGATCGATCATGATTGGGTCAGTAGAAGCCAGCACCGTCGAAGTCATGCCTTTGACAGTGAGGCAATCGCCAACTTAGACACCACCTGCTCGACCCATCCTGTGGATGAACGCACAGTGTTGGGAACCTGTGGATATCTGCGTTACCGTTATATCTATGTCGACGGCAGCATTCTTTGACCTCGATAAGACTATTTTGGCGAAGTCGAGCGCTTTCGCATTTGCACGTCCTTTTTTCAAGGGCGGTCTGATTGGCCGACGTGAGGTACTTCGCAGCGCATATGCCCAACTCGTTTTCGTTACGTCCGGCGCAGATCACGAACTCATGGATCAGATGCGCAACTACGTTTCAAGTTTGGTTTCCGGCTGGGACGTGGAAACGGTGCGCGCCATTGTTGCTGAAACTTTGGACGACATTATCGATCCGATGGTGTATCAAGAGGCTGTCGACCTGATTGCTGAACATCGAGCAGCCGGCCACGACATCGTCATCGTTTCGTCATCTGGCAGTGACCTCGTCGAACCCATCGGTCTACGACTTGGGGTTGATCACACGATTGCGACACAGGTTGGTATTGAAAATGGTCGCTACACCGGCGAGCTACTTTTTTACGCATATGGCGAAAACAAAGCTCTGGCAATGCGCGAACTCGCAGCTGAACGTGGCTACGACTTAGAGCAGTGTTATGCCTACAGCGACTCACAGACAGATATCCCAATGCTTAATGCCGTTGGATTCCCTGTTGCAGTGAATCCT
>JBIIAA010000141.1:0-4352 GCA_044240165.1 Candidatus Nanopelagicales bacterium | reverse complement strand
GTGCAGACTTCGAGTTGGGCCGGGAACCAATGACATTGGAGCTTCGCGGCGTCACATACGCATGAGTGTTGAAAGCAGCCTGAGGAGACTCCAAACGGATTGGATCGACCTCTTTCAGATGCATGCGTGGGATCCAAAGACTCCAATTGAGGAAACCTGGTCCACCCTGAACGACCTCGTGACCGCAGGAACGGTTCGGTATTTGGGCGTGAGTCAATACGCAGCCTGGCAGATTGCTCAAACCATGGGAGTTGCCGCTCTTCATGGCTGGGAATCATTGGTGTCCGTGCAGCCCGAATACTCACTGGTATCTCGAGGCGCTGAGCGCGAGTTGCTTCCGCTCGCTCGCCAGTCGAACTTGGCTGTAATGCCTTGGAGTCCACTTGGTGGCGGGATCCTCACGGGTAAGTATCGACCTGGTGAGGCCGTACCCGAGGACAGCCGTGCAGCCCAAGCCAGTCCCGCAGCAGGAATGGTGCAGGATCGACTGTCAACTCAGGTCCTAGTACTGGAACAAGTTCAACGCACTGCAGCAGCCCTCGAAAAGACTGCGGCGCAAGTTGCCCTCAATTGGGTGCTCGATAGTCCAGGTGTTACATCGCCTGTTGTTGGTGCTCGAACAGTCGAACAACTTCAGCAGAATCTGGGAGCCGTTGGTTGGGTAATGCCCGTCGCCGAGCGAGCGGCGCTCGATGATGCAAGCGCGCTGCAGGTTGACTACCCAGAGTCAGCGATGCAGGCTCTGGGACTCCGCGTCTACTAGTGAAACAACACATCCATCATCGCCGGGCGGGTGCGAGTAGCGATGGCCAGCAAACAATGCCCGTTCGGAATCCATGAGGTAACCCTGACGATTCACCATCAACCAGGCGTCGCGCACTCGGAACTGCTGCCGATTTCTTGACAGCACATCTTGGGCGGAGTTTTGCGTGCTCAACGCGCGAAGTTCGGTGCCTTCGGCTTTAGCTGCTAGGTGGCCTAATTCCTTCCTGAGCGCGAAGCGTTACCCACGTCTGTTCCCGATAAAACGGTAGGAAGGCCTTCTGCCTTGGCGATCATCCGCTCGACGCGCGCCTTGTCCTTGGCCTTCAACAAAGCGCGCAAACCTATGGGGTCTTCTACGAGGCTTGAGAATGACCAAATCAGCGACATGACGCCCTCGACCCGGATCGACTGGGATCTGTAGAGCGGCACCTTTCTTAACCAGCGCACCCAAAAGGCTTGGCCTAATCACGAAGCCACGGCGATCAGGCAGGTGTAGTGCCACAACTTGGGCCCGATCAATGGCTTGAGTCCCTCTCGAAACTTGGACCGTGCGAGCGCCCGTCACGAGTGGGTGCTGCACTTTCCCGCACGTGCGGCAAAAGCATCCAGTGCTGCGAGCACTTCCGTGCTTCGCCAAATTTGTCCGCGCCGCTTGTCGTTGCCTTGGGTCACGATGCCAGCCGACAGCAGCGTCTCGATGGGTGCATACACGTTGTTTGGCGCAATGCTCAATGCGGCTGCAATGGTTGCGGCGTTCAGCACGGGCTGGGCAAGAAGAAGATCGGCGATGCGCCAGGCATTCGCGCCACGGCGTGCATTGATGCGTTCCTCCCAGGACGTGCGAATGTCGCGTAATTCCTGAACAAGTGCACGCCCATTGGCGACCGCGGTGAAACTTGCATCGACCAACCGGGTGATGATCGCTTGGGGATCTCCTGACCGGTAGGAATTCAATGCCGCGAAATATGCGTCGACATCAGTGAGCAATCCGACCGAGACTGGAATCGTCACATTACGCGTTAGTCCTTTTGCCCGCAGCAGCGAATGGATCAGCGCCCGACCCGTGCGTCCATTCCCGTCGACGAACGGGTGAATGGTTTCAAATTGCGCATGCGCAATAGCTGTCTGGACCAGAGTTGGTATGTCATCACGATCCATGAACGCTATGAGATCCTGCATCGCTGCTGGCACCCGCGAAGGTTGCGGAGGAACGAACAGCGCATGGTGCGGTCCTAATCGCCCGCCACCGATCCACACTTGCTCGCTACGCCAACGCCCAGCAATCTCGGGATCATGCGGACACATCAGCGCGTCGTGCATCACCAAGATTGCATCAGTAGACAGGTCACTTGATAAGTCGATCGCAGCAGTCATCGCACGAGTATTCGCAACAACCTGTCGTGCGTTTCCCGCACCGCTGTCTGCGATCAGTTCAGCTTCTGCGATCGCGCGGGCCGAAGCGGTGAGGTTTTCGATCTGTGAACTTGCCGCCGATTCAGATCGCAAGAGCAGTGCTTCAAACGGCGCGATGTCAGCACCCATCTGCTCGTCAAAACGAGCTATCTCAACGGCTGCCTCGTCTATCGCTGCCGACAACTCCCCCGACACCGGCACCTCAAGCCCAGCAATCTTGATCGGGATCGCTGCTAGGTAGGGACCTTGATGCTTTCGGATTTCATTGCGCGAAGCGGCACCCTGCTCAACCTTCGATACCCACGCCAACTGTTCGAATTCCAGCGCAGGCCACGAGCCCGGCCCTGGAGTCATAACCCTCGACATGACGCCTCCTAGTTATGACTTAGGCAGTATCTCATACTTTTAAGGGTGGTAGTCATGGGTCTGTTCCCGGGCCGGGCCAGGTCCTGCTTCACATGGTCCCCAGCACTCCGCACAGCGCCTGCGTGGCTTACGACCCAAAAGCAAAGAACGAAAAACAAAAACCAGCAGTGATGAATAGCCCAACGTCAGCAGGCCACGTGCTTGCGGTGCACAGACTTTAAGTTCGATAAAACTCGCGCGCAGCCGTGATAGCTACCCCGAGAAGTCGAGCCGGGGCCTTTGCCGTGGTGCTCATCGAGCAGCTTTGCTCGATGAGCTCGAGGTCTTCTTGGCCGCGACCTTGACCTTGAGATAGAAGGCCTTGCCCGCGGGAGTGGTCAGTCGAATCGTGTAGGTGCCCGCACGACTCGCCTTGAATGCCGGCACCTTTGCGCGGCCAGCGGCCGTGCTCTTCGTCTTGCCGATCGATACGAACGACTCTTTCGCCCGAGTCAGCGGGGCAATGCTCATTCCCACCTGCAGCGACGTACTCGCCGGCAGACCACTGACTACTGGTGCAACAGCTGCACCGGTCATCACAGTGATCTCCGGTGCCGTCAACACACTTGTTGACAACGGTGCACTCACCACAACAGCAACAGCCTTTGACGCTTCTGCTGGACTCAACATCACTACACCTACAGGTAGTGAAGTTAATGATGAATCACTCGTCGATTGCACCGAACTTTGTCCGACCGATGTTTGCGATACAGGTGAAATCGCAGACGGTGGTATTGCAGCAGACGACACTGGAGTCGAAGTCAGTGCCGAGTTTGATCCACTTCCTGAGTTATTCGACGACTGGGGAGCGCTTGGACTTGCGACCTGGCCAGGAACCACCACAGCAGGCGTCACCGAAGCTGAAGGGGAGGATGCCGGACTCGTGCCCGCTGAATTTCGAGCAACGACAGTGAACGCATACGACGTTCCGTTCGTCAGACCAACGATGTTGCACGTCAGCACGGACGCGCTTGGTGAATCACACGTGAATCCGCCAACGGTGCTTGTCGCCGTGTATCCCGTGATCGCGCTTCCGCCATCAACTACGGGAGCAACCCAACGCACACTCGCGGATGCATCGCCAGAAACCGCCGTCACGCCCGTTGGCGCATTTGGCGCAACCAGAACAACGATTGCGGAAGTGGCTGCCGAACTCGGGCTGTCACCGTTGAGATTTCGAGCCTTCACCACGAAGGTGTACGTCGCTCCAGTCGTCAGGCCGGAAACAACGCAACTCGTCGTAGTGGTAACACACGTCCCCGCAATGACATCAGTTATCGAAACACTCCTCGGCGTGCGGATCCCTGCCCGAGTCGAAAGGCTTGAGGGGCCTGTCACCAGGCTCGACGTAACTGTGTATCCCTCGATTGACTCACCGCCATCCGAAGAAGGTGGATCCCAGCTCACCACGGCACTCGTTGTGTCTACAGGGGCGGCCTGCCGAATGACCGGTGGGCCAGGAACAACAGTTGCTGCACGACGCGTGACGTTGGTTGTGTACGCAAGGTTGACATCACCCGAAGCAATCAACGTTCCAGAGGTGACAACGAAACGCGTTGGGCCCACACCAAGACCCGCCCAGCCACTTTTCGCAGTACCCGTCTGAGACACAGCGTCATACACGAGATCTGTGTCTCTCAACCCGTCATAAGACACCGAGTAACCCGTAACACCCTGCTCCCCTGCACGGCTATACGTCCACACCAAACGACCCTTGACCACACCGTGCGGAACATTCACGCCGTACGTCGGCCTGCCATTGTCATCGG
>JBIIAA010000140.1:0-4358 GCA_044240165.1 Candidatus Nanopelagicales bacterium | reverse complement strand
CAGACGCTACTCAACTCAACGTTTGAGATCGTTCCACTCGTTGCAGAAAAAGCACTTACTGCAGCACAAGTGATTGATTTGGGACGTAAAAAAAAAGTCGTGGCCGCAATAATTAAACAAGCTTGCACATTTGCTATTGGAGTGGGAGCGACGCCAATCCCATTTGCAGATGCAGCGCTGCTTATCCCAAATCAAATAACCATGATTGCTCGGATCACAGCTGCCTACGGGTTACCACCAAGTCGTTCTCGAGCTATGTCTATGGCAGGTTCGATTGTGTTGACGGGTGGCGCCACGATGGCGGGGCGATACGCAGTTACAAGCTTGTTGAAGTTCATTCCAGGGGGAGCTGTTGCTGGATCTGCCATTTCGGCAACGGTGGCGGCGAGTATGACTAAGGCAGTGGGGATGGCTTGGTCTCAAGTCTGTGAACTTGCGCTCAGCCTCGATGAAAAACAGCGAGATCAGTTCTGGGCGAGTGGGAAAGTCGCCGAACAATTCCTTGTTTTCTTTAAGCAGAATCCCGGTACGAGGACATCACTCATTAGGCGAGTGACAAAACGCGCGTAGTCTGATGAACTAAGAATTCACCAAAGGAGAAATCGTGCGATCGCCGGAAGATATGTATGCCATCCACCAGATGCCTACATTTAATGATGCTCCGGTTTTGATCCATGCCTTCACCGGGTATGTGGATGCAGGTGGTGCAGTGCGCATGATGATCGATCACATCCTTGAGACGTGTGAGCATCATTTGATTGCTACCTACGAAGTCGATGAAGTGATGGACTTTCGTGCCCGTCGCCCAATTCTCTCCTACTCGGTCGATCACTTCACGGGCGTCGACATTCCTGCGATTCAACTTCATGAGGTTATCGATGCCGAAGGTACGAAGTTTTTGCTTCTCGCTGGGCCAGAGCCGGATTATCAGTGGATGCGATTTCTCAAGTCAGTAAGCGGTTTGAGTCACCAGATTGGCGTGCGATTGGCTGTTGCCGTCTCGGGAATCCCTTGGCCGGCACCGCATACGCGCCCACTTGGCATCACGGTCCATGGATCAGATCCTTCATTGGTCCAAGGATTTCATTCGCAAGTTGGCGATGTGGAGGTTCCCGGGCACATGGGTGCGATGCTTGAATTCCATCTTGCTCAAGAGGGTTTCGATTCGATGGGGATAACTGCTCAGGTGCCGCATTACCTCTCCCAATTCCAGTATCCACAAAGTGCGCAGACCCTGTTGAACAGTCTGAGCATGATCACAGGTCTGGCCCTGTCAGCTGATGGGCTTGATGCTGCGGCTACTAAAGCCACAGGTGAGATAGCTGAGCAACTTCAAGGAAATGACGAATTTACGACCGTGGTGAACGCTCTGGAACATCAATACGATCAAACCCATGGCGCCACGCAAATTGCACCCTTGGCTGAGCCGGATCAGATGCCGTCAGGAGATGAACTCGCTGCGCAGTTCGAGTCTTTTCTTCGCGATCTAGATGCCGACGATGGCTCGTCGGAAACTAAACCTTCAGATAGTTAAGCAGCGCAGATCTTGCCAGCTGGAGGTAAGAGTCCGGTGAGTAAGTACGCGCTCACGCGTGAATCGATGCAATTTGAGCCGCCGCCAAAGGCCGTATGACCGTTGCCGCCGTAGGTGAGCAAGGTGCTGGTAGTGAGTTGTTTATGTAAGGCTTGAGACCAGACGTACGGAGTTGCTGGATCAAATCGAGTACCAATGATCAAGATGGGTGCGGTTGTCGTGCTTGTAGCGGCGGCAAGTTGCTGTGTGTCATGGGCAAACCAAAGGGAACAGGGCGCGTTGCTCCAGGACATAGATTTCGCCAATTCAGGAATGGGCGCATTTTTTGCCCATTGCCGCGCGGCAGAAGCAAGGCCGACGGCTCCTGGGGTTGCAGGTGCATCCCAGCAATTAATCGCGTAATAGGCAGACTGCATATTTGAGCCAAAAGTGGTGGGACCTGTTTGATCAGATCCCATCCAAGAAAGTTCGAGTAAGCCAGTGCCGTCACCTCGATAAGCAGAAACCAGCGCTTCGGTGAGCAATTCCCACATATCTGTTGAATACATAGCCGTGAAAATTGCACTGGTACCCAGTCCTTGGGTGAGCGGCGTTCCATCTTGCGTGGGCAAAGGGCGAGTATCTAGGCGTTTAAGAAGTGCGTTAACGCGAGTCGTTATTCCAGCTCGACTCGTTCCGATCGGACAAGGAGCCTGCGCTAAGCATTCCTGAGCATAATTCTGAAAGGCGCGCTGGAAACCCTTCGATTGACCAAGGGATAGCTGCATGCCGTTGAGCGCGGGATTAACGGCTCCATCAAGAACAAAGCGACCGACGCGATTTGGGAATGCCTGAACGTACGAAGTTCCAAGTGAAGTGCCGTAGGAAAAGCCGAGCCAGTTGAGTTTTTCTTCGCGTAAAGCAGAACGCAGCAAATCAAGATCTTGGGTTGCAAATGGGGTACCAACGTTTGGAGCCATACGTGGTGAATAGTTCAGACACCCTTGACTAATTTTTCCTGCGGCTTTCATCACCGCTGTAGCTTCAACGGGTGTGTCAGGCGTGGAATCCATCGAAAGCCATTGGGCAGTTTGCTTGGGTGTCATGCATGTGACGGGTGCGGATTTTCCTACCCCTCGTGGATCAAATCCAATGAAGTCGAATTCTCTAGCCACACTAGGCGCGACTTCCTTGGCAACGTACTTCGCGAAAGCAAGGCCGGGTGAGCCGGGGCCGCCGGGATTGACCACGATCGAACCCTGAAAGTTGGCTCCGGTGTGCACAGTGCGGCTCAGGGCAATAGTAATCTCGCCGGACTCAAGATTCGTGTAATCCAAGGGGACCCGAAGGCTTGCGCACTGCCCGTAGGTGCAGGTACTCCACTGCAAGTTCTGATCTAGATACGGCGAAAGGGTGCTCGCAGCCGTACTAGGTGCGAAAGACAACAGGCTTGATCCAAGGGCGATTGCGCTCACCAAAGCCAGTCGTTTCACAGGACACACGGTACGTCATGTTGGCCAAGCAAATCTTGGTCTTAGTCGTTTGCTTAAATGACGCGGTGACCAAGCAAACTTTCACCATCGATGCGCGCTTGGCAGATCATTCTAAAACTAGCTTTTTAGGACGCACAGGAACCATTTCAACCCCCCATGGGCAAATTCAGACACCCGCCTTTATCCCCGTAGGGACTTTGGCCACTGTCAAAGCCGTGCTACCTGAATCAATGGACGAGTTAGGCGCTCAAGCGCTGCTCGCAAACGCGTACCACTTGTATCTACAGCCCGGACCAGATGTTGTCGACGAAGCGGGGGGCTTGGGCGAGTTTATGAATTGGCCTGGGCCAACCTTCACCGACAGTGGTGGGTTTCAAGTTCTTTCCCTTGGCGTTGGCTTCAAAAAAATCTTGGCAATGGATTCCAAGACGGTGCGTTCAGATGAAGTGATGGCACCGGGCAAAGATCGAATGGCCCATGTCGATGATGACGGAGTGACATTTAAGTCGCACATCGACGGATCGATGCATCGCTTTACCCCTGAGATTTCCATGCAGGTTCAACACCAGCTCGGCGCTGACATCATCTTCGCTTTTGACGAATGCACGACCCTCATGAATACGAGGGAGTATCAGGAGCGTTCACTGGAACGGACCTTCGCGTGGGCGAAGCGTTGTGTTTCAGAGCATGAACGTTTAACCCTGGAACGAAGCCACCGGCCCTATCAAGAATTGTGGGGTGTTGTTCAGGGTGCGCAATATGAAGATTTGCGACGGCTAGCAGCCCAACAAATGGCTAGCCTTAATTTTGATGGCTTCGGGATTGGTGGCGCGCTGGAAAAGGACTCGCTAGGCACCATTGTGAACTGGGTGTGCGAGGAACTCCCTGAAGATAAACCACGCCATTTGCTTGGGATTGGCGATCCGATCGATTTCTTTATTGCAGTTGAAGCCGGTGCAGACACCTTTGACTGCGTGGCGCCATCGCGCATGGCTCGCAATGGAACTGTCCTGCACCCTGACGGTCGCTTCCATGTAACTAATGCCCCGTATAAACGAGATTTTCGACCGATTGATGATGAGTGTGATTGCTACACCTGTCTGAATTACACGCGTGCGTATCTTCATCATCTTTTCAAAGCGCACGAGCGGCTTTCAGCTACCCTCACCACAATTCACAATGAGCGTTTCATTGTGAGGCTGATGGATCGCATCCGGATGAGTATCCCGGCAGGGGAGTTCTTTGAATTCAAAACGGAGTTCATGGGGCGCTTCTCAGCGAACAAAAATCGAAACACGAGTCACGATCTGACCGGGACTCAATAGTTCACAAAGCTAAACCGCAGTGTCCAA
>JBIIAA010000009.1:0-41985 GCA_044240165.1 Candidatus Nanopelagicales bacterium | reverse complement strand
ACTCGGTAACTCACTGCCAAACATTGTTTATATTCTCATCATTGGTGGCGCCCTCAACGCGGTATTTATTCCGCAACTCGTTCGCCATATGAAAGATGATCATGACGGCGGTCGCGCATATTCTGATCGCCTCCTCACCCTCGTCGGGGTAACACTTTTGGTGTTTTCGGTGATCGCAGTGTTATGCGCGCCGTTACTCGTCTCGCTCTATACGCCCGCAGATTATCCGCAGAATGAATTTGACCTCGCAGTCGCATTCGCACGGTTGTGCTTACCACAAATCTTTTTCTACGGCGTTTACACAATGCTCAGTCAGGTGCTCAACGCTCGAGGGCATTTCGGTTTACCGATGTTCGCACCCATTGCCAACAACGTCATTGCGATCGCGACCTTCCTGTTATTTATTTTCGTTTCGGGCACGTCCGCTGCTGCAGATGGTGTACTCACACAGCAGCAAATTCTCATTCTTGGCATCGGCACAACTCTTGGGGTCATCGCGCAGTCCGTCATCTTGATCCCGGTACTTATTCGTCACGGGCACACGTATAAACCCCGCTTCGACTGGCGTGGTGCTGGGCTTGGAAAAGCTGGATCACTGGCGATGTGGACGATCGCGTTGGTTCTTGTCAATCAGGCGACAAACATCATCGTCACCCGCCTTGCCGCTCAAGCCAACGTCAATGCGGCGGCCGAAGGTGTAACCGCAGCAGGTCTGACGACATACCAAAAAGCTCATTTAGTTTTTATGCTTCCTCACAGTGTGATTACCATTTCGATTATTACCGCGATGCTTCCATCGTTGAGTCGCCTGGCACACGCTGGCCGCTTTCATGATGTTGGCCGCGAAGTCAGTTCAACAATGCGAATCATCGTCGCCGTTATCGCACCGATTGCCGCTGTATTATTTGTGCTTGGTGCAGACATCGCTGTGTTGCTCTTTGGCTATGGCGCTGCAACACCAGAACAAGCTTCAATCATGGGACAAATTGTTTCGGTCTTCATGATCGGCCTTATTCCCTTCACGTTGTTCTACGTGATTTTGCGCGGTTTCTATGCACTCGAAGACACCAAGACACCGTTCTTCATCACTGTTGGCTTTTCGGTCGCCTGGATGGTCATGGCGATTCCACTTTTCAATGTGGTCAAGGGTGGCGGCCAACAAGTCGCCTCGCTCGCACTGACTTACGGCCTTTCCTATTGGATCGGAATGGCAATTGCGTGGTGGTTCTTGGCGAGACGGCTCGGAGGTATGCGCTCTGGTGCAACAGCTTGGGCCTTACTTCGTATTTTGGCTGCTGCTGTTCTCGCCCTTGTTGCGATGCTTCTAGCCCGGTGGCTTCTGGGGTCACAGGGTTATGACCCAGGACTCACCAGCCGAGGAAGCGTGCTCCTTGACGTGGCAGTGATGGCGCCAATTGGTGTGACCGCCTACGCAGTCTCTGCGTATTTTCTGCGCGTCCATGAACTTCATGCAGCGATCTCCCTCGTGCGTAAGAAGGTGCTTCGCAAAGCATGAGCAGCCCACTTGATCGATACCGTTTAATCGAGCATCTTTTTGTGCCTGACAGTGCAACTGCGTACTGGCGTGGGTATGACCTCACGTTGGATCGTGAAGTCATCATCCGAACACTTGTTGCTGACGATCCACGCGCTGCAGCACTTCGTGAAGCTGCGCGCTCTTCGGCAATGATCGAAGATCGTCGACTTATTCGAGTTTTGGACGTTATCGAACTTCCTGCGACCGACAGTTCACCGGCAATGATCGCCGTGATAAATGAATGGGTACAGGGCCACACCCTGTCTTCCATAATGGAAAGCCGACACTGGGAACCACTTGATGTCGACCAGGCCGTCGGCATTGTCTGGGAAGTCGCACAAGCGCTTGTGCGCGCGCATGCTTTGCGCATTCGCCATGGTCGACTGCTTCCCAGTAGCGTGGTGATGACAGACGCGGCAGAAGTTCGCATCATTGGTATGTCCATCGATGCGGTACTCCTAGGCGCTCCGCATGAGGATCTGATTCGTTCTGACTTAGATGCGCTTGGCGGGTTGCTCTATTTCTTGCTGACGGGAAAATCGCCGTTCTTCGCAACGATGATGGAGTCTTCATCTAATCCTCGCGAATTGCCTTCAGCTCCGCGTCATGGCGCACATCTGGAACCTGCATCACATGTGCGAGCTGACGTTCCCCCTGCAATCGACGCACTGATCTCACGAGCGATGATTGAAGCCAAACGTCCGCGCGGCACAGCTAAGTTACGTTCTGTAGAAGATTTCTTGGGTGAGCTCACCAAGATTAGAGATCACGTAGATCCAGTGGCTATTGCCCGCGAATCGAAACTCTTTATTTATTGGGGAACGCGTGCAGTTATAGCCCTCGCGATCATTGCCGGCTTAGGCCTCAGTGTTGTTGCTTTTCGTCAACTCTTCATCAGACCAGAGACAAATGTGGCAGGTCTAACGAGTTCGTCGACCCAAGTGCCAAGTGCTTCGCCAATCGCATCACGTGCGCCTGTGCAAATCTTGCCCATTCGTTCCGTCACGAGTTTCGATCCCTTCGGCGATGACAATCTGGACTCAAACAACGATGGCGTAATAGGACGCGAGCGCGAAGCGTTGGCAAAGTCTGCAATTGACGCAAGCAAAACAAGTTCGTGGAAATCGCAGTTGTATGCCGCAAGCGATGCTGATGGCAAAGGCGGAGTTGGTCTGGTGCTCGATCTGGGAACCTCGCAATCAATTGCTTCGGTCACGGTGAAGTTCGCCAATGTCGGTACTGCACTTCGAATTGGTGTGGCCGATGCGGTTGTCAGCGATCCTGCGCAATGGCAAGAACTTGCATCAGCACCTGCCGGCAAACCACGCGTCACTTTGCGGAGCCCTCGAACAATCGCAGGACGATATGTCTTGCTCTGGTTTGCCAAATTGCCGCCATCGGTTCAGCAGTCACAAATGCATCAGGTGCGGGTTGCCAATGTCATTGTTCGAGGCATTCCAAACTGAAGTTTGTCCAAAACCTGCCCATGAGCGTGACGGGTAATTACCCGCCCAGCTTGGGTTCACTCAATTGTGGCCCCCACAGGACTAGGCTCCGCAGTTATGTCTGCCACGCAATCCGATGAGGAATTGCTGGCGGCTCACGTCGCAGGGGATCCACACGCATTTTCCGAGCTCGTCTTTCGCCACCGCGACCGGCTGTGGGCGGTAGCCCTGCGCACCATTGGGGATTCAAGCGAAGCCGAAGATGCCCTCCAAGACGCGCTGATTTCCGCTTTTAGGCGAGCTGATCAATTCCGCGGGGATGCCGCGGTGACCACGTGGTTGCACCGAATCGTCGTCAACGCCTGTCTGGACCGGATCCGCCGTCTTAAATCCAGGCCAACCGTGCCGCTTCCAGACTATGAATCGGCCGATAACGGACTACCCAAGGCCCAGGATCTGCTCGATCAGCGTGAAACCGAATTGATCGTTGCTTCCGCACTTGCTGAACTCCCCGACGATCAACGGGCGGCGATCCTTCTCGTTGATATTGAGGGGTACCCCATTGAAGAGGCCGCCAAGCTGCTGAATTGTCCCCCGGGCACGGTGAAGAGCAGATGCTCGCGCGGTCGATCCAAATTGGCCAAACGTCTTGAATATTTACGGAACCCAAACATTGACGATTCCGTCCAACGTCAGGATGGAGGCCAAGGTGAGTGAATATGACGGCGACACCCCATGGGAGGAAAGTATCCCCCTTGGGTCCCAAGCCGCTTTCCTGAACCCTGAGAACGCCCTCACGGCTGCACCCATGCCTGATGCGGTGTGGGCCAATCTTGAGCGTGCACTCTTCAATGAGCAGATTGCCCGTGAGTCCACATCCAATGTGGTCAGTTTGGATGCGCACCGCAAGTCAAAACGCAGTTGGGTGGTTGGCACCGCTGCTGCCGGGATGGCCTTGCTCGGTGTTGGTGTGGTGGTCCAAAGTATTCAAAGTTCAAGTCCCGCAGCAGTAGCCACGGGCAGTCAAATCTCTGCGAACACTCAGGGCTCATTCCCGGTCAAACAAGTGCTTGCCAGTGGCACCGATTATCAGCCCACCACGTTGAGCTCCCAGGTCAAGAATCTGGTTCATGGCCTACCTGGTGTTCAGCAGCTCATGAAGGCAGCACCGGCTCAAACCATGCCGGCGTTGCCCAATATTGGCGAAATGATGACGAGTGATGGCATGGCGCAGTGCGTTCATGCGCTGACCAAGAATCCCAAGATCGGGGCCCTAGTCGTAGATGTGGCCACCTTCCATGGATCGGCCGCCGGGATCGTGGTCATCCCCCTAGATTTTGAACAATCCAATCCAGCAGCTCCTGCAATCTTGCATGTGTGGGTCGTAGGACCGCACTGCTCCCCCCTCCACCCTGATGTTTTAGGTGAATTCACGATTGCTTTGCCTACTTCGGGCAGTGGCTCGGAATAACTCGCACCATAGAATCGTTCTTGCACCGGGGAGTCCCCCCATCAAGTGGCGAGGAAATTCATGAGCGACGTACGTGATCTGATCATCATCGGTTCTGGCCCGGCTGGCTATACCGCCGCTATTTATGCGGCCCGCGCACAACTTAATCCGATTGTCTTTGAGGGCTCGGTCACTGCTGGTGGCGCGCTGATGAACACCACTGAAGTTGAAAACTTCCCCGGCTTCACTGACGGGATCATGGGCCCAGAACTCATGGAAAATATTCGCGCTCAGGCCGTTCGATTTGGTGCCGAGATCATTACTGACGATGTGGTTACCGCAGACCTCACTGGAGACATTAAGACTGTCGTTGATGGCAATGGCACGGTATACAAAGCCAAAGCGGTGATTCTTGCCATGGGTTCTGGCTACCGCGAACTAGGACTCGACAGCGAAAAACGCCTTTCCGGACATGGTGTTTCTTGGTGCGCCACGTGTGATGGATTCTTTTTCCGCGACCAAGATATTGCGGTTGTTGGCGGTGGCGACTCAGCCCTTGAAGAAGCAACGTTCCTGACTCGTTTCGCAAAATCGGTCACTCTCATCGTTCGTCGGGATCAACTGGTCGCCAGTAAAATCATGCAAGAACGGGCGATGGCGAACGAAAAAATCACCATTGCTTGGAACTCAATTCCACAAGAAATTCTTGGCGATGCCAAAGTCAGTGGCATCGTGTTGAAAGACCGCAACACAAACGAGACTCGCGAACTGGCCATCACGGGCCTGTTTGTCGCAATCGGCCACGATCCACGCTCAGAACTCGTCAAGGGTCAAATTGATCTTGATGAAGAAGGCTACGTCCAGGTGCACGACCGAACTACCGCCACCAACATCCCCGGTGTCTTTGCTTGTGGGGATCTTGTTGATCACCACTACCGCCAGGCCATCACCGCAGCAGGCTCAGGATGTGCCGCCGCGCTAGACGCGGAGCGCTGGCTCGCAGCAGCGCAGTAAACTACAACCACCGCAGTTTCACTTGCCTATTTTCAAGGAGAACCCCATGGGCGCAACCAAGATTGTTACCGAAGCTAGCTTCGCCGATGACGTACTGATGAGTGACAAGCCTGTGCTCGTGGACTTCTGGGCCGAGTGGTGTGGCCCATGCAAGATGGTCGCGCCAATTCTCGAAGAAATTGCAGCTGCAAATGATGGCATCACCATTGTGAAGCTCAACGTTGACGAGCATCCCGCAATTGCAGCCTCGTACGGCATCACTTCTATCCCAACCATGAATGTATTCAAGGGTGGCGAAGTAGTGAAGTCGATCATCGGAGCAAAGCCAAAGGCTGCACTGCTCGCTGATCTGGCTCCTTACCTGTAACGATGCACCGCCGCGGGGACACCGGGGCGGCCGTCGCCGAGGTGTGGGCGCGGCTCGCACATCTTGGGTATGTCAATTCAACGCAAAGCGACGTGTTCGATGACGAACTCGATCGTGCTGTGCGCACC
Organism: Candidatus Nanopelagicales bacterium; assembly: GCA_044240165.1. Taxonomy (GTDB): domain Bacteria; phylum Actinomycetota; class Actinomycetes; order S36-B12; family S36-B12; genus UBA11398. The sequence continues at coordinate 36,044 of JBIIAA010000009.1, read as the reverse complement.
TTCCAGCAAGAACGCGGCTTAAGGGTCGACGGGATTGTTGGTCCTAATACATTTCGTCGCCTTGACGAAGCCCGTTGGCAGTTAGGCGATCGCGTATTGCGTTTTGTGCCGGGTCATCTGGTGCGTGGCGACGATGTGGCTGACCTACAAAACCGTTTGAATACCTTGGGTTTTGATGCCGGACGCTCCGATGGTGCCTTTGGCACCCAGACCGACGCTGCAGTGCGCGATTTTCAGCGCAGTGTCGGTGACCCAGTAGATGGCACCTGCGGTCCAGATACGTTTCGCGCCTTTGAGCGACTCGTGCGCACAGTGAGTGGTGGCAATGCGGCCAACCTTCGTGATCGCGTCACCATTTCCGCTTTGCAAACCGGGATCGCTGACAAAGTTGTGGTGATCGATCCCTGGTTTGATGAACACGACTCTGTAGCAAGTGACATCACCCGATCAATTGCTATGCGCGTTGAGGGCCGGCTCGCTGCCCTTGGCACACAAGTGTTCTTAACGCGTTCTGCAACCAACGCTTTACCTGATGATATTTCGCGAGCTGATTTCGCCAATCGCACAACAGCCGATCTGCTTATCTCTATCCATTGCGATCGTGCTGCCAGCGCTCGACCAAATGGGATTTCCACCTACTACTTTGGCGAACCCAATGAGGGCGCCTATTCATACTCAGGTCGGGCGCTGGCCGAGCAGATCCAGGTCGAGCTCTGCTCCCGAACTCGGATGCATAACAATCGATCACATGCCCGTACGTGGGACCTTTTGAGGATGACCCGCATGCCTGCAGTTCGCGTCGATATCGGCTACCTATCCAATCCCCAGGATGCGGCTCTGCTCCATGAACCCAGCCACCAAGATGTCCTGGCAGCCGGCCTCGCGGCAGCAATTAGTCGGTTCTGCAAGCCCGTTTAGGCGTTAAATCCGGGTTCCCCGTACCCTTGACCCTCATGAGCGGCTCCCGACTAGATCCTTGGGTGGATTCCTATGCCCAACGCACCACTGGGATGCAGGCATCTGAAATTCGAGCACTCTTCGCCGTGGCCTCGCGCCCAGAGGTCGTATCCCTAGCCGGCGGCATGCCGTTCGTCCAAGCACTCAACATGGAAATGATGGCTGCCACAGTCAGCAAGTTGCTGATGGAGCGTGGTGCTATCGCTTTGCAGTATGGCTCCGGCCAAGGCGATGTGGTTCTGCGCGAGCAGATTTTGGATGTGATGGCTGAGGTCAAGGTCACTGCTCATCCCGATGACATCATCGTGACCACTGGTTCCCAAATGGCTTTGGATCTTGTCACTCGAGTCTTTTGCGATCCAGGCGACGTCGTGCTGGTGGAAGCTCCCTCATATGTGGGCGCTCTAGGCGTCTTTCGCGCCTATGAATGCGACGTCATCCACGTTGCGATGGATGAGGAAGGCTTAAATCCAGAGGCCCTGGCAGAGGCGATTGCAAAGCTTGGCGCCGAAGGCCGCAAGGCCAAGATGATTTATACGATCCCCTCATTCCATAACCCTGCTGGCATCACCCAATCCCAAGAGCGTCGCACCCGTATTTTGCAGATCGCTAAAAGTGCCGGCATTTTGCTGCTTGAAGACGATCCGTATGGTCTGCTCGGTTTTGAGGGCGAACCTCCCGCGGCAATTCGAGCTCAAGATGAAGAAGGCGTCATCTATCTAGGTTCGTTCTCCAAGACGATCGCCTCTGGCTTGCGTGTGGGCTGGGCCGTGGCCCCCCACGGTGTGCGCGAGAAATTAGTGCTCGCGGCTGAATCTGCTGTGTTGTGCCCGTCTAACTACAGCCAACTGACAATCTCAGAATATTTATCGACCCAACCTTGGCGCGAACAAATCAAGACGTATCGCGAGTTGTACCGCGAGCGTCGAGATGCACTGCTGGGCTCACTTGATCAGTTGATGCCTGCAGGTACAACTTGGACTAAGCCAGCCGGTGGTTTCTACAGTTGGGTGACCTTGCCTCATGGCCTTGATGCAACTGCAATGTTGCCGCGAGCTGTGCAGCAACTTGTGGCCTACGTGCCAGGCACTGGTTTTTATATTGACGGACAAGGTCGTCAAAACATGCGCTTGTCATATTGCTACCCCGATCCGGAACGCATTCGCGAGGGCGTCCGACGACTCGCTGGTGTCATTGAAGGCGAACTTGAAATTGCCGCTACCTTTGGCACGAGTAGTGCACTTCGCAACAGTTCGGGAACAAATGTTCCTGCGCCAGATCTTGCCTAATACCAACGCTTTTTGCACGAGAAAGGATCGGTTACATGTCCTCTTACCTCGTGCTCGCCGGCGGACTTTCACCTGAGCGTGATGTGTCATTGCGTTCTGGTCGTCGCGTCGCCGAAGCCCTTCGCACAGCTTCTGGTGTCGAAGTGATTGAAGCTGATGTTGATTCTTCACTCATCGAAATTTTGCATAAACATCGTCCTGCCTGTGTTATTCCGGTGTTGCATGGTGCCGCTGGTGAAGATGGCGCCTTGCGAGATGTACTGACCTCGTTGAATTTGCCCTACGTTGGCGCAACCGGGGCTGCAGCTCGGTTAGCTTTCGATAAGCCAGTGGCTAAAACGTTGTTGGCTCAAGCCGGGGTAGCGACCCCCGCAGTCCTGGCGCTGCCACATGCAACCTTTCGTGAACTTGGGGCTGGTGGATTGCTGACTGGCATTCGCGAGTATCTCGGCTTGCCAATCATGGTGAAGCCAACTTCTGGTGGTTCAGCACTTGGCGCCTCGATCGTTCGAACGGCAGAGGATTTTCCCTCAGCAATGGTTGGCGCTTTTGCATACAGCGAAGTTGCCATGATGGAGGAGTACGTCAAAGGCACTGAAGTTGCAGTCAGCGTGCTTGAAACAGCAGAAGGCGTCATTGCCTTGCCCGCCGTTGAAATCGTTCCAGAATCTGGAATTTATGATTACAACTCCAGATATACCGCTGGTACGACTGAGTTTTTTGTACCAGCGCGACTCAGTAGTGAACTCGCAGCGGAGTGTGCGCGCATTGCAGTGTTAGCTCATGAAGTACTTGGTCTTCGCGATTGGTCTCGCACTGATCTGATCATCGACGAAGCTGGCACACCATGGTTTCTGGAGACCAATGCCGCACCTGGCATGACCGAGACCTCGCTGTATCCGCAGGCTTTACATGCTGCCGGTTTGTCTCTTGGCGACATCACCAAAGTTCTTGTCGAACGAGCTATTACGCGCGGGTAACTGCCTCTGTCTTGCTCAGCAAATCACTACTTAGTCATTGGGATCGATTGCGTCGGCAATCCTGCGCAGATCATCAAGGTCGGCAACTTCAATAGTGATTTTGCCGCGAGAGGTCTTTGACTTTAAGCCGGCAATAACGACTCGAGTGTCGAGGCGATCTTCAAGTCGCCCCGCAACGAGTTCAAGCAGGTCCGATGTTGCCGTGATGGACGTTCGGGATTTCTTCTTGCTTTTAGCGTCACCCTTGGTGACCAAGATGATTTCTTCAACGCTACGAACGCTTAATCCTTCTTTGACGATGCGATCTGCCAGTTTTTGCATCGCTGCTGGATCTTCAAGCCCAAGCAAGGCCCGAGCATGGCCCGCACTTAAGACTCCTGCTGCTACGCGCTTTTGTACGTCACTTGGTAGTTTCAAAAGTCGCAACGTGTTGGAAATTTGTGGGCGGGATCGCCCAATGCGCGTTGCCAGTTCTTCTTGTGTGCAACCGAAGTCTTCAAGCAATTGTTGATATGCCGCAGCCTCTTCTAGCGGATTGAGGTTTGCGCGGTGCAAGTTTTCTAATAGTGCATCGCGCAAAAGTGCATCGTCATCAGTTTCACGGATGATCGCCGGGATCACGGTGAGGCCGGCAATCTTGCAAGACCTCAGACGGCGTTCGCCGGCAACAAGTTCATAGCCCTTGCCCACTGGGCGAACCACAATTGGCTGCAACAGTCCGATTTCTCGAATGGACGCCACTAACTCGTCAAGTGCTTCTTCATCAAAGACCATGCGCGGCTGGCGTGGATTTGGGCTGATCGCATTGATATCGAGTTCGGCATAGGTCAGGCCATGCACACTCTCGACCTGCGGTTGAGGTGTCGACTTGGGGGCCTTATCGACTGAAGCTTCGCCGACGAGACCATCAGAATCCGTGCTTGGGGCAGCAGCAGTAGGAATCAAAGCACCCAGGCCTCGACCAAGACCTCGCTTGGGTGTGTTACTCATCTGTCCTCCGGTGTACAAACTGTCCGTTATGTGGTGGTTTGATGGTTTATTTCTGTGGATAAACGTGTGGAGAAATGGCTGCGAGCTCGGCTGCGGCCTGCCGATAGGTAAGCGCGCCTGGTGAGGAAGGGTCATAGGTCAAGACCGTCTGTGCATAACTTGGCGCCTCAGATACCCGAACATTGCGCGGAATCACGGTTCCGAGCACTCGTTCGCCAAAGTGGGTGCGCACTTCTTCGGCAACCTGCGCTGCAAGTCGGGTGCGACCGTCATACATCGTCAACAAAATTGCTGACACTTCAAGTTGTGGATTGAGGTGTGTCTTCACCATTTCAACAGTGCGCAGCAACTGCGACAAGCCTTCTAGTGCGTAGTACTCACACTGGATGGGAAGCAACACCTCTCGGGCCGCTACTAAGCCATTGAGGGTCAGCAGGCCCAGCGATGGTGGGCAGTCCAACAAGAAGTAGTCAACCGGTTCCCCATCGGCTGCGGCTTCAGCGATGTAGGTCTCAAGGGCTCGAGCAAGGCGGTATTCGCGCGCTACCTGGGAAACCAGTTCGATTTCTGCTCCCGCAAGATCGATCGTGGCCGGAACGCACCGCAAATTTGGAATATCAGGGCAGTCGGCAATCACATCAGCGATTGCCGCATCCCCAATCAGCACCTCGTAGATGCCCGGAACGCCCTCGCGATGATCAACGCCCATTGCTGTCGAGGCATTGCCTTGGGGGTCCATGTCAATGACCACCACTCGAGCCCCCGACATCGCTAAGGCCGCTGCGATGTTGACTGTGCTTGTGGTTTTACCGACGCCGCCCTTTTGGTTGGCGATGGTGATGATGCGTGTCACTGCGGCCACCCAAGATCTGTTGAAGGTTCGATCAATGTTTCACGTGAAACGGGCCATCCGAGGGCGAAAACTTCCGATTTTTCATCGTTTTCTTGAGTTTCAACCGGAGGCATGTGCCTATTGTGTCGCACCTCGAGTAGCACTGACCACAGTGGTGGCCGGATCCACCCAGGGACTACCTACCAGGATTATTTCAACGTTGCGTAATCCGTACTGCTTAATTTCGTTTGAGGCGGATTCAATCTCTCCCGCCACTGACTGGCCTTTCAGAGCAAGGAGTTGCCCGCCCTGACGGAGCAATGGCACGGTCCAGCCCAAGAGTTTGCCCAGGGGAGCGACAGCTCGGGCCGTTACGACATCGAAGGTTCCCCAGACGGCTTTAACCTCTTCGCCCCGCCCTCGAAGAACGCTCACCCGATCACTGATGCCAAGGTCTTGCACGGCTTGAGTTAAAAATGTTGCTCGGCGAAGAAGCGGTTCAATCAACGTCACTTGAAGATCGGGTCGAGCTATTGCCCACACCAGACCCGGTAAGCCGGCTCCTGAGCCCACATCGGCAACGGTTGCCCCAGATGCCACCAGATTCGCTGCGGGATCGACAACGACCGCTGAGTTCAACAGGTGGCGCGACCAGAGTCGGGGGATCTCACGAGGACCGATCAGGCCGTGATCAACACCATCGCTCGCCAAAATATCGGCATACCTTTGTAGGAGGTCACCTTGTGGTTCCAGCCACGCTGGGAGTTCAGGACGTTTCACGTGAAACGTTTAGCTGACGCGAATAACCACGCGACGGTTTGGCTCTTCGCCTTCGGAACCGCTGACGAGGCCAGCTTCAGCCACTGCGTCGTGCACGATTTTGCGCTCGAAAGGTGTCATGACCGGCATGCTCACAGGAGCTGAGGTGCGTTGGGCCTCAGAGATCGCGACCTTGGCTTGTTCAACCAAGTCAGTACGCCGCTGTGCTCGATAGCCAGCAACATCCAACATAAGACGGGAACGCTCGCCGGTTTCGCGGGCTGCTGCCAGTCGAGTGAGCTCCTGAAGCGAGTCCAGGATTTCACCCTTATCCCCTACCAAATGCGACAAATCACCCGATTTCACCTCGACAATGGAGACCATCGCTCGGTTTCCCTCGACATCGATATCGATATCGCCATCAAGGTCCGCGATATCGAGTAAGCCTTCAAGGTAATCGGCAGCTGCGTCGCCCTCTTGTTCGAGCAGGGTGCGCTTTTGCGTTGACACTTCAGTCATTGAATTCTCCTACTTGCGCTTGCGTTGGTTTCGCGAAGTCTTCTTTGGCTGGACGCGCGGGGTAACCGGGTCCTCAGCTTCCGTTACTTCAAGTGTGGTGGTTGTTCCCGAATTCTTATCGCCGCGGCTTGCCTCGCGCAACTGCTTGGCTTCAAAGGCTGGTGTGCCGGGTTGTGGACTATTTCGGATCACATAGAACTGCTGACCCATCGACCACAGGTTCGTAGTGAACCAGTAGATCAAGACACCAATCGGGAAGTTAATGCCAGAGACCATGAACAACAATGGGAAGACATACAAAAGAATCTTTTGCTGCTTAACCATTGGATTGTCAGGGGCGCTGTTCTTCACGATCAATTGGCGCTGAGTCAGGAAGGTTGTGACAGTCATCAAGATAATCAAAATAACGCAGAGAATACGAGTCGCCATCGGATTTGGCGTTCCATCGGCATCCATAAAGGTGCCGTACAACGGCACCCCAAAGATCTCGGCATTGTGCATCGATGACACCAGATCCGCGTACTGATCCCAAGCGAAAACACCAGGCGCCGTATAGGTTTTATCTGTTGGGTTGTACTGCGCAACGCCCTGCAAAACACTAAAAAGTGCAAAAAAGATTGGCGCTTGCAAGATGATCGGTAAGCAGGATGCGAGTGGGTTTGTACCCGTCTCCTTGTAAAGCTTCATCATTTCCGCCGACTGCTTTTCGCGGTCGCCGGCGTACTTCTTTTGAATCTCTTTCATCTGTGGCTGGATGATTTGGAGGTTGCGCTGGCTCTTGATCTGTTTCACGAACAGGGGGATCAAGACGATACGAATCGTTATCACGAGCCCGACGATGGAAAAGGCCCAGGTCCAGCCACTATCGGCGTTGAGGAAGATGCTGAAGAAGCCATGGAACTGGACAAGAATCCAGCTGACCCCGTCTTTCAGCCAATCAAAGATGAACATGATCTCCCTCTAGTTCTCGAACTCATCGGACGCACGCAAGCGTGGCCGTCCATCGGAAAGTATGGCTGGTCGCCAACGGCCGTGATCAGGCACGGGGTCTAACCCGCCTCCGTTCCATGGGTTGCACCGCATCAACCTCCAAGTACTCAACATAAACCCCTTCACGGCGCCGTGTTCCTTCACGCTACTTAGGGCGTACGCAGAGCAACTCGGATAAAAGCGGCAACTCGGCATCAAGAGGGGCGACAAAGTGAGCTGATAGGCCCGAATCAACCCGATCAACAGCCACTTCAAGGCTCCGCCCAAGGTGTGGTTCCAGACCCAGGCAGCCAGTGAGCCCAACTTTTTCAACTCTGAGCCTTCAGTACTTGTTCTTGGGTCGGTGCCTTTTTCAGTTGAGCTTTGGCCAGAGCCGTTGATAATCCACTCATCAAATCACTGGATAAGGCGGCTGATCCGCAGGTTGCAGCCCCTGGCAGTGCTCGCACGACCACGTGGGTACCCACCGGCATGGAGGTAAGTAGCGGCCCAATGAGTGCTCGTAATTGCCTGCTGACCCGGTGGCGAACAACCGAATTCCCGACAGCGGCGCCAACAGTTAAGCCCACACGAGGGGGCTCTTGGACATGACGAAATACGCAGTGAACAACAAGATTGGGGCGACCAGCCCGTGCACCCTGACGAACCGTCGCTGAAAAGTCAGCTGAACGGCGCAACCTATTGGGTGCGGCAAGCATTACGCAGAAAGGCGGGTACGGCCCTTGGTGCGGCGAGCTCCAAGAATTGCACGCCCTGCGCGCGTACGCATCCGCAACCGAAAGCCGTGCGTCTTTGCGCGACGACGATTGTTGGGCTGGAAGGTGCGCTTCATGATCGGACTCCTGCAAGTTGGAAAATTGGGAAGCTAGGGAACCCGAACAAAAGCTCGAGTGCCTTAGAACTGGTAAAGATTACGGATAGATCACCCTCCGGGTCAAACTGGGGTCACGGCGGAAACTGAAATTCCCGAAAAACTTGTTGAGAAGGGGGTTTTTTTACTATCGTCCACACCTCTAGCCTTGCACTGGGTCCACACCTGTGGAAATCCATGTGGACAACTGACAGAATCAGGCCGGTACGGCACTCAACTTACGAAAGGGGCACCGTGGACCAGACTCGAGATCTCGCTGACGTGTGGCCTGAAGTTCTTGCCACGCTTGCTGAGGGCGTCCTTACTCCTCAACAACGCGCCTTCGTGGCACTGACTCGCCCACTTGGTTTGGTTGAAGACACCGCACTCGTGGCCGCCCCGAATGAATTCACCAAAGATGTTTTAGAAACTCGCCTTCGCCCGATGGTCATTGAGGCTCTCAGCGCCACGATGGGTCGCGAGATTCGCTTGGCTGTCACTGTTGATCCAACCATTGATCCTGGCCTAGACGAAGTCACCGACGATGTCGCTGATGCCACTTACGCCCACCAATTACCAACACCCAATGAAGCAGCAACCCAGACCTTTACCGAGTCGCGCCAAGACGATCGCCCTGGGGCCGGTTCACCAATTACCCGGCTAGAAGAGGGCCGGCTAAACGCTAAATACACCTTCGATACTTTCGTGATCGGCTCAAGTAACCGTTTTGCACATGCTGCAGCAGTTGCCGTAGCGGAGCAGCCAGCTCGCGCCTACAACCCATTGTTTATTTATGGCGGCTCTGGTTTGGGTAAGACTCACCTCTTGCACGCCATCGGTCACTACACCAGAACCTTGTACCAAGGCACCCGCGTTCGATACGTATCTTCTGAAGAATTCACCAACGAATTCATTAACAGTATTCGTGACGACAAAGCCGCTGCTTTCCAGCGCCGATACCGTGACGTGGATGTACTTCTCGTTGATGATATTCAGTTCCTTAGCGGAAAAGTCCAGACACAGGAAGAGTTTTTCCATACCTTCAACACTTTGCATAACGCAAATAAGCAAATTGTTATTACCTCGGATCTGCCACCAAAACTCCTTCAAGATTTCGAAGACCGGATGCGCTCACGGTTCGAATGGGGCTTAATCACAGATGTTCAGCCTCCCGATCTAGAAACCCGTATTGCGATTCTTCGCAAGAAGAGTGTGCAAGAGCGACTTGTTGCGCCTCCTGAGGTTCTGGAATACATCGCTTCGAAGGTGTCGAGCAATATTCGTGAATTAGAAGGCGCACTTATTCGCGTGACGGCTTTTGCATCCCTGAACCGTCAACCTGTTGATATGTCGATCACTGAAGTGGTGTTGAAGGATCTGTTCCCTTCAGAGGCCGGTCCTTAGATCACCGCGGCTCAGATCATGGCCGCAACTGCCACCTACTTTGGTGTCACTGTCGATGATCTGTGTGGGGCAAGCAGGTCACGAGTGTTGGTAACAGCCCGTCAGATTGCGATGTATTTGTGTCGCGAGCTCACTGATCTCTCGCTACCAAAAATTGGTCAGGCTTTTGGTGGACGAGATCACACAACGGTTATGCACGCGGATCGAAAGATTCGCCAACTTATGGCTGAGCGACGGAGTTTGTTCAATCAGGTTTCTGACCTCACCAGCCGGATTAAGTCTCAACCTAGGGTGATGTAAGTCCTTCACTCATAAGAACCACACGTCACACAACTCCCACTAGTCACAACTTCCCCACAGGTGTGGATAACTTTTGTGGATAACCCTGTGGATAGTGCTGGTTTTTGCTTACATTTCCTTTTTTCTGCCAATTTTTATTACATCATCCTTCCCTGTCCCCACCCCTGCATAACCTGTGTACAACTATTTTTCCCCGTGGATGACCCTCCTGATATCTGGGGATGAACTTCCTAAACTCTGTGGATAACTTTTGTCTTTCGGTACTTATCCACATTCGTGGTGTTTTCCCCCTCAGGATGTCCCCATCCCCCGTGGATGACCCCACGCTTAGTGACCTCAGGAAACGTCATTTGTCCCCAGAATCCACAGGACCTACTACGACTACTACTTATAACTACCTAGGGAGATAAATAACAACCATAAGTAGTGCAAGAATCACCCCCACACCTTTTGGTGCATGACTTGTTTAAGGGGAAATCGTGAAGATCCGAGTTGAACGCGACACGCTTGCAGATGCGGTTGCTTGGGCTGCGCGCACTTTGCCATCTCGGCCCTCCTTGCCAGTCCTTGCTGGATTAGTACTGACCGCTGATTCTGAGGGCTTAACTCTTAGCAGTTTCGACTATGAAGTCTCAGCTCGCGTGATGATTAATGCTGATGTGGAAGTACCAGGAACGACGTTGGTCTCCGGAAGATTGTTAGCAGATATTGCTCGCTCACTTCCAGGTGCGCCAGTCACGTTGGTGAGTGAAGGAACCCGCATTGTTATTACTTGCGGAAGATCTTCTTTCACCCTTCCGACCTTGCCCGTTGAGGATTACCCACAGTTACCAGCGATGCCAAGTAGTTCCGGTGAAATAAACGCGGCAGTATTTGCTGAAGCGGTGGCGCAGGTTGCAATCGCCGCTGGAAAAGATGACACCCTTCCAACGCTTACCGGTATTCGAATGGAAATTGAAGGACAGTCGATAACTTTGGCTGCGACCGACAGGTATCGCCTTGCGGTGCGTAACTTCACTTGGACACCAGCATCCTCTGCCATCTCAATGAACGCCCTTATTCCGGCTCGCACACTTGCCGAGACGGCTAAGGCTTTGGCTAACGGTCAAGGTGTCACGCTGGCTCTGGCCGCTGCGGGTGAAGGACTGATTGGTTTCGAGGGCAATGGTCGGCGCACAACGACGAGACTTCTCGACGGTGAATTTCCCAAATATCGAACCTTGCTTCCAAGTGAGTCTGCTGGTGTGGCAACTATCGAAGTTGCAGCACTTACAGATGCAGTGAAGCGCGTTGCATTAGTTGCTGAGCGAAATACACCTGTTCGACTTTCATTTGAGGGATCAGAAGTGATCCTGCGCGCTGGAACAGGTGAAGACGCACAAGCTAATGAAGCCGTTGAATCACTACTTGATGGTGATGACATTGAGATCGCCTTCAACCCGACGTATTTACTTGATGGGCTAGCTGCGCTCGATGCTCCGTATGCACGCATGTCGTTCACGCAATCAACACGACCTGCTGTGCTCACAGGTGCAGCTGATCCCACTTCAGAACTTCGTGATGATTATCGCTACTTGTTAATGCCTGTTCGCTTGACTGGCTGAGAGTAGACGCTGACCATGTGGGTGTCACAGCTAGCGCTGACTGATATTCGTTCGTATACGCAGGTTGAAGTTGAACTCCAACCAGGCGTGACGACGTTTGTTGGACGCAATGGTCAAGGGAAAACAAATCTCGTCGAAGCTATTGGGTACGTAGCAACACTCAACAGTCACCGTGTCGCAAGCGACACACCTTTAGTGAAGTTTGGAACAGAGCAAGGCTTTATTCGCTGCAGTGTTCACGCAAATGATCGCGACACTCTGGTTGAGATTGCAATCCTTCCCGGACGAGCGAACAAAGCTAGAATCAACCGCTCATCTACTCCAAGGATGCGCGATGTTTTGGGAATTCTAAGAGTTGTAATTTTTGCCCCCGAAGATCTTTCGCTAGTGAAAGGTGATCCATCGGATCGCCGAAAGTTTCTTGATGATCTACTCGTCCAAAGAATCCCGCGGCTCGCGGGTACCAGACAGGATCTGGATCGAATTCTTAAACAAAGAAACGCGCTTCTAAAATCTGCTCGCACCAATCGCAGAGCAAGTGATGACTATTTAGATAGCACCTTGAGTGTGTGGAACGACCAGCTCGCAACAGTTGGCGCAGAACTTTTGGCAGCTCGTCAAGTGTTGTTAACTGAGCTAGCTCCGCCTGCGATCGCCAACTACACATTCATCAGTGAAGATCCCACTTCGGAACTTGCGTTGACTTACGTCTCCAATATGAGTCAAGTCCTCGGCGACGATGTGCCTATTGGGTCACCAGACAAAGAAGATTGGAAAGTGGCGCTCCTTGCTGCAATGAAATTACGTCGCAAAGATGAAGTGGATCGCGGGCTCACCCTGGTTGGACCACAACGGGATGACCTCCAGATAAGCCTTGGACCAGTGCCGGCGAAGGGCTATGCCTCACATGGGGAGTCCTGGTCGATCGCTCTAGCGCTAAAACTCGCAAGCTTTGATGTCTTGCGCTCAGATGGCGAAGACCCGGTCCTCATCCTTGACGACGTGTTTGCCGAACTGGACACCAAACGACGTGAGCGACTCGCAGCGCGTCTCACCGAAGCCACCCAGGTGCTGATCACAGCGGCAGTGGACGCCGATATCCCAACTGAGTTATTAGGGTCGCGTTTTCGGGTGGATGCTGGGAAAGTAAGCCATGACCACTGATCGAGGGGATGCTGCCGCTAAGGCACTGAACCGCGCCGTTGGTGGGGGAAAAACTCGAAAGAAGAGCCAAACGAGCAAACGCCCGATGTCCAGCTCTGATAGCCGGGATCCACAAACCTTGGGCAATGCGATGGACGAGCTGATCGCCCACCGTGGGTGGAAGCAGGAAAGCGCCGGCGCTCAGGTCTTGACCCAATGGACTCAAATCGTGGGCGAAGATCTGGCCAGCCACGTGGTTCCAGAGACCTTCGAGGCCGGAATTTTGATGTTGCGAGCTGAATCCACCACCTGGGCAACCCAAGTACGCCTCATGCTGCCCCAGTTGCGTAAAAACATCGATGCGGCCGTGGGTACCGGAGTGGTGAGTGACATCCGCATTCAAGGCCCACAGGGCCCGTCGTGGAAGTCAGGACCCCGGCACGTCAAAGGTAGGGGTCCACGCGACACCTACGGGTGACCTCTGACGGCCAAGCAGCCACCGTGAGGCGAATATGAGGATCTAGTCATACACGGGGCTCAAACTGGGGGGTCAAATCCGTTCTAGGGGCCGCCACGGGCCGCAAGATCCGATGGAACCAGCAAAAAAGAGATAGACTGAGCCTCTAAGTAGTTCTTGCCTGAGGAGGCCGGTTTCACGTGTCATATGACGCCAGTGCCATTCAAGTACTCGAAGGCCTAGACGCGGTCCGCAAGCGCCCGGGAATGTATATCGGTTCCACCGGTGAGCGTGGCTTGCACCACTTGGTTTACGAAGTCGTCGATAACTCGGTGGATGAAGCCATGGCCGGCTACGCCACCACCATCGCGGTCACCTTGCTCGCCAATGGCGGAGTCCGGGTGGTCGATGATGGCCGCGGTATCCCGGTCGACATCGTGGAGAGCGAAGGCAAACCCGCAGTAGAAGTTGTGCTCACGGTGTTGCACGCTGGCGGTAAATTCGGCGGCGGCGGCTATTCGGTCTCCGGCGGCCTCCATGGCGTGGGTGTCTCGGTAGTTAACGCACTTTCCAAGCAACTTGACGTTGAGGTACGCCGCAATGAATCGGTGTACCGCCAGACCTACATGCACGGTGTCCCGCAAGCTGAACTTTCCAAAGATGAAGCCGCTGATCACACCGGCACCACTGTCACCTTCTGGGCTGATGATGAAATTTTTGAAACCACCGTCTTTGACTTCACCACCTTGGCTCGACGTTTCCAGGAAATGGCCTTCCTCAACAGAGGTTTGACCATTGAACTCACCGATGAGCGCCTCGTCGTTGAAAAGAAAGAGACGACAGACACTGACGCAGAAGGTAGCGCGGCACTTGAAGTCGTCGATGTTGTAGACGAAGCAGATCGCATCCGTAGCGTGAGTTACTGCTACCAAGGTGGCATCGCTGACTTTGTTGAGCACATCAACGCTAGCAAGGGTGCTTCTCACCAACACATCATCTACTTCGAAACTGAAGCAGAAGACAAGCAAATGAGTGCTGAAATTGCAATGCAGTGGAACAACTCATACGCCGAATCTGTGTACACCTTTGCAAACACCATCAACACGCATGAAGGTGGCACGCACGAAGAAGGCTTCCGTACCGCATTGACATCGTTGGTGAATAAGTTTGCTCGCGAGTGGAACATCTTGAAAGAAAGAGATGCGAATCTCAGTGGCGAAGATATTCGTGAAGGTCTCACCGCAATCATCAGTGTGAAGTTGACTGAGCCGCAGTTCGAAGGTCAGACAAAAACTAAGCTCGGTAACACCGAGATGAAAGCCTTCGTCCAAAAGGCAGTGAACGATCAGTTGGGTGAATGGCTAGAAAAGAATCCGGCTGAAGGAAAAGACATTGCTCGCAAGAGTGTGAACGCATCAGCTGCGCGCATCGCTGCTCGCAAGGCGCGCGATCTTGCCCGAAACCGCAAGGGGCTCCTTGGCGGCGCGGGTATGCCGGGCAAGCTCATCGACTGCTCAAGCCGTGAACCCGAAGAGTGTGAAGTCTTCATCGTGGAAGGCGACTCCGCAGGTGGTTCTGCGCGTCAGGGTCGCGATCCAAAGCGCCAAGCAATTCTTCCTATTCGTGGAAAAATCTTGAACGTTGAAAAAGCACGCATCGACAAGGTGTTGCAAAACACTGAAGTGCAGGCACTCGTTTCAGCATTCGGAACAGGCATTCAAGAAGAGTTCGACATCAACCGTCTTCGCTACCACAAGGTGGTGTTGATGGCCGATGCTGACGTTGATGGTCAACACATCCGCACCTTGTTGTTGACGTTGTTGTTCCGCTTCATGCGGCCACTCGTTGAACAAGGTTACGTCTACATCGCGCAACCACCGCTCTACAAAATTAAGTGGTCACGCGACGACTCAGACTGGGCTTACTCGGATCGTGAACGCGATGCTGTTGTTGAAGCAGGTCTTGCCGCCGGCAAGCGCCTACCTAAAGACGAAGCAATTCAGCGTTACAAAGGTCTTGGTGAAATGAACGCCGACGAACTCTGGGATACCACCATGGATCCAGAACATCGCGTGTTGTTACAAGTCACTCTTGATGATGCCGCGCAAGCCGATGAGATGTTCAGTGTGCTCATGGGCGAAGACGTAGAAGCTCGCCGTAATTTCATCCAGCAGAACGCACGCGACGTGCGTTTCCTCGACATCTAGTTTCAGGAGTTCATGGTGTCTGAAGAAACAAGCCTGATTAACCATCACGGCCGAATCGAACCCGTTGATTTACAAACGGAAATGCAGCGGTCCTACTTGGACTACTCAATGTCCGTCATCGTGTCACGAGCTCTCCCTGATGTGCGCGATGGTTTAAAGCCTGTGCACCGACGCGTGCTGTTTGCGATGTACGACGGCGGTTACCGACCTGATCGCAACTTCTCCAAGAGCGCTCGTGTTGTTGGTGACGTGATGGGTAGCTATCACCCACATGGTGATGCGTCGATCTATGACGCTCTTGTGCGGTTGGCCCAACCATGGTCACTGCGTTACCCACTGGTGCAAGGCCAAGGAAACTTCGGCTCACCAGGTAACGATCCTCCGGCTGCCCAGCGTTATACCGAATGTCGCATGGCCCCATTGGCTATGGAGATGGTGCGCGACATCGACGAAGATACGGTCGACTTTGGACCAAACTACGACGGTCGCACCCAAGAACCACTCGTGCTTCCTGCTCGGTTCCCAAACCTGCTGGTTAACGGTAGCTCGGGCATCGCTGTGGGTATGGCAACAAACATTCCGCCGCATAACTTGCGTGAAATCGGGGCGGCGGCTCAATGGGTTCTTGCTAATCCAGAGGCTTCCGTTGAAGAGCGCCAAGCTGCGTTGATTGAAATTGTGAAGGGCCCAGATTTCCCTACGGGTGCTCTCATCGTTGGTCGTCGCGGTATTGATGATGCCTATCGCACTGGTCGTGGCTCCATCACGATGCGCGCGGTAGTCACCGTTGAAGAAGACGCTCGTGGTCGCCAGGTATTGATCGTTACCGAACTCCCATACCAAGTGAACCCCGACAATTTGCTGCTGCGTATTGCTGAGCAGGTTGGTGAAGGCAAACTCACGGGTATCTCGGATATTCGCGACGACTCCTCTTCACGTACCGGTATGCGGTTGGTGATTGAACTCAAGCGCGACGCTGTTGCTCAGGTGGTGTTGAACCAGCTCTATAAGCACACTCAACTGCAAGACAACTTCGGCGCAAACATGCTGGCACTTGTAGACGGTATGCCGCGTACGTTGACTCTTGAGCAGTTCATTCGTCACTGGGTTAACCATCAGGTTGAAGTAATTCAGCGCCGTACCCGCTATCGCCTGCGTAAAGCTGAAGAGCGCGCACATATTTTGCGTGGTTACCTCAAGGCACTTGATGCACTCGATGAAGTCATCGCACTGATTCGTGCCTCGTCAACAGTTGAAACTGCTCGCACCGGCTTGATGGAACTGCTGGATATTGATGAACTGCAGGCGACTGCAATTCTTGATATGCAGTTGCGTCGTCTTGCTGCACTTGAACACCAAAAGATTCAAGACGAGTACGACGACCTGATGACCAAGATTGCGGATTACACCGACATTTTGAACTCACCAGAACGCCAGCGCGCAATCATTTCCGAAGAGCTTCATGAAGTCACCGAGAAATTTGGTGACGATCGCCGCTCGCAGTTCACGGCCTTTGATGGCGACGTGGCAGACGAAGATCTCATTGCCGTTGACGATGTGGTCATCACCATCACCTCTGGTGGTTATGCAAAGCGCACTAAGAGCGAGCTCTACCGTGCGCAGCGTCGTGGCGGCAAGGGTGTCAAGGGTGCAGCACTTCGCACCGATGATGTTGTCGAGCACATGTTCGTCACCACAACCCACCACTGGTTGCTGTTCTTCACGAATAAGGGTCGCGTCTACCGTGCCAAGGGTTATCAACTGCCTGAAACTGGTCGCGATGCTCGCGGACAACACGTAGCAAACCTGCTGGCCTTCCAACCTGACGAAACCATTGCTCAGGTTTTGGCCATCGAAAACTATGAAGCAGGCGAGCACTTGGTGTTGGCGACTCGCAGAGGCATGGTTAAGAAGACCAAACTCAGCGAGTACGACACCAATCGCACCGGTGGCATCATCGCGATCAACTTGGCACCAGAAGATGAAGTGATCTCGGCACGCTTGGTGTCAGAAAACGATCACCTGATCATGTTTTCCCGCAAGGGCATGTCGGCTCGTTTTGATGCCAAGGATGAAACCTTGCGTCCAATGGGCCGGGCAACTGGTGGCGTTATCGGCATGCGTTTCCGTGGCGACGATGCACTGCTGGCAATGGATGTCATTCGCGAGGGTGCCTTCGTGGTCACCATCACTGACGGTGGCTTTGCCAAGCGCACCAATGTCGATGAGTGGGCAGCCAAGGGCCGTGGCATCTTGGGCGTGCGCGCCATGAAGCTCGTGGAAGAACGTGGCTCGATGGTGGGCGCAATGGTCTGTGATGAGGGTGATCAGATCTTCGCGATCGCTTCAAACGGCATCGTGATTCGCACCAAGGTTGATCAGATTCGTCCTTCGGGTCGAGACACCATGGGTGTGCGTCTGATGAACCTGGCCGACGGCGATGCGATTGTGGCGGTTGCTCGAGGTGGCGAATCTGAAGACGAGGACGACCTCGATGAGACTGAGATCGCCGAAAGCGTCGATCTTGAGGCTGGCACTGTTGTAGCCACCGAAGTCGAGGCCCAAACCCCGGACACGCCTGTCGAATAGCTTGGCGAATAGTTCGCCGAATAGTTCGCCGAATAGCGAGCGCGATAGGTCGAACGTCTTGATCCCCCCGGGCCAAGAAAGCCCGGGGGAAACAGGAGAGCCAATGTCCGGTAGTGTTTCCCCTCGCGCCTCTACGCAGGTAATTCTGTGGATGGACGTGAAACGGGCCTATAGCTCAGCTTGGTTAGAGCGCTTCCCTGATAAGGAAGAGGTCGATGGTTCAAGTCCATCTAGGCCCACGTGAAGAAACTATTGATGTTCGCTGTGCTTGCAGGTGCGGGTTACTACGCCTATAAGCAATACGTAGCAAATCAAGACGATTCCGACCTCTGGTCGGAGCCGACACAAGCACCTGATCTACGATAGGTTCTCGTAGTCACCAGGGGGGTTTAGCTCAGTTGGTAGAGCGCTGCCTTTGCAAGGCAGAAGTCAGGAGTTCGAGTCTCCTAACCTCCACAAGATGGCCCCGGCGAAAGCCGGGGTCTTTTGTATGTCGGCTGACCCACGGTAGTAAGGGCACAGCGACTTCATGAAAGGATGCGGCTATGACTATGACTGCCACGTTGCACACCTCAAAAGGTGACATCAAGATCAACCTATTCCCAGATCAGGCTCCAAAGACCGTTGCGAATTTCGCCGGACTTGCTGAGGGCACAATCGAATGGACTGACCCAAAGACCCGCGAGAAGTCTTCGGAATCCCTCTACGCAGGAACCGTGTTCCACCGCGTTATTGACGGTTTCATGATTCAAGGCGGAGACCCACTAGGCACCGGCACCGGTGGCCCAGGCTTCAAGTTCGCTGACGAGTTTCACCCAGAACTCAGCTTCGATCGTCCTTACTTGCTAGCGATGGCGAACTCAGGCCCAAGCACCAATGGCTCACAGTTCTTCGTCACCACAGCAGCAACCACATGGTTGAACTTCAAGCACACCATCTTCGGTGAAGTTGCGGACCAAGAATCCCGCGATGTTGTCGACGCAATTGGCACCACCAAGGTTGGTCCTGGCGATCGCCCAGCAGAACCAATCACGATCAATTCCGTCACGATTACTCGCGACTAATAACAGAAGCGATGACAGAGCACACAGGTTCAAACGCTGAGCCTGTGTGCTCTTCTCATCCCGATCGTGTGAGTTATATTCGCTGTTCTCGGTGTAATAATCCGATTTGCACAGACTGCATGATCTCGGCTTCTGTCGGCTTCCAATGCCCAAGTTGTGTTGGTAACGCTAAGGTTTCAGCCGTTCACACGCCGATGGGTGCGCCAGTCATTTCCAAGCCGTACGTCACGTTTGCCTTGATTGCCATCAACGTTGCTGTCTTCTTACTTCAACTCAGTGTTGGTATCAATGAGTCCGCATCGAAATGGGGCATGTGGCCCATTGGTATTGCGGCCAATGGCGACTACTGGACACTGATGTCCAGCGCATTCATGCACGGATCCTTCCTACACATTGCGTTCAACATGTATGTCTTGTGGATCATGGGGCCAACTCTTGAACGAGTGCTCGGGCACTCACGATTCATCGCGCTGTATTTACTCGCAGCTTTTGGTGGCGCAGTTGCCTCGTACGCGTTCTCAGATTTCCGGTCAGTTTCGGTGGGTGCTAGTGGTGCGATCTTCGGCTTGATGGGCGCCTTTGTGGTTGCTGGTCGGCGCCTTCGCTACGACGTCACTCAGGTGTTGGTGCTGTTGGGGATCAACTTGGTCTTTGGGTTCTTGCAGCCTGGCATTGATTGGCGAGCGCACATCGGCGGATTAGTTGTCGGCGCCCTTGTCGCCGCTATTTTTGTGTTCGCCCCTCGACGCAATCAAGTGCTCATCCAAACCCTTGGCTGCCTGGGTCTGCTGCTCATATTGGTCGTCACAGCACTGGCACGCACCAGTGCGTTGCAAGAGCTCC
The DNA here is from genome assembly GCA_044240165.1 of Candidatus Nanopelagicales bacterium. GTDB lineage: Bacteria > Actinomycetota > Actinomycetes > S36-B12 > S36-B12 > UBA11398. Next base: position 16,267 of record JBIIAA010000009.1, on the reverse strand, counting down.
TGGCACCGTTTGTGCCAGGCATTGCCACCTAAGGCATCACTAGGGGTTTATCCACAGGCTTATCCACAGATGTGGATGAATTACAGCCGTGTAAGTCGGATTACTGCCACTTCGTGGAGAGGAAGAACCCCACGATGATGAAGCCGAAGCCAATACCGACGTTCACGATGTTTGCCAGATCTTTCATCACTGGAACCTGCTGCCCAGCGATGTAAAAGACCACGATGTAGAGCAAGCCGACCACAAAGCAGGCCACCATGACGGGGGCTAGCCAGCGTGGGGAACCAAGACGGGCAATCTTGTGCTCACCCATGGCTGGTGGCGCCTGAAAGCCATCGTCCTTCTTACGTTTCTTGGACACCGGCACGGCACACACCTTTCAGTAGTTGAGGCGGCATTGGTACTGACACCTTCCTCCTGAGAAGATACCCCTTGTGACGCGAATCTTGGTTGTGGACAACTACGACTCTTTTGTGTTTAACCTCGTTCAATACCTCGCCCAGCTTGGCGCCGAGGTCACGGTGAAGCGAAATGACGAGGTCACGCCCGACCAAGCGCTGGATTTTGATGGCATTTTGCTGTCGCCCGGACCAGGAACGCCCCAAGATGCTGGTGTCTGTATGGACATCGTTCGTGAATGTGGCGGCAAAGTGCCGATCTTTGGAGTCTGCCTAGGCCACCAGGCGATTGCTGCAGCTTTTGGGGCCACCGTAGATCGAGCACCTGAACTTGTTCACGGCAAGGTCTCGCTGGTGCATCACCGCGAGGTTGGCGTGATGGCTGGACTCCCAGAACCTTTCACTGCAACTCGCTATCACTCACTTGCTGTTGAACCTCAGACGATGCCCGATGTACTTTTCGTAACAGGTGAAACTGACACCGGAGTCATCATGGGTATTCGTCATCGCACTATGGCTATTGAAGGTGTGCAGTTCCACCCTGAATCGGTGCTCACCGAAGGCGGCCACCGCATGTTGGCGAACTGGCTCACCGAGTGCGGCGATAAAGAAGCCTTGAAGAAAAGTGAAGGTCTAGCTCCGGTCGTGCATCACTAAATAACTGCGCAACTTTCCGCAGTTACACACGGTTCCGCAATGAGATTACGGAACTGCTGGAGCAGGAGTAGTAGCCGCCAATCGACCAATAGTGATCGTGACTACTGATCCACGATCGAGTTTGGCCCCACCTTGAGGTGATTGCGCAAGCACAGTGCCAGCTGCAATATCTGTACCAATATCTTGGTAAATCACTTGTGGATCAAAGCCGGCTTGAACGATATTACTTCTGGCCTGAGCTTCGGAGTTGCCAATGACCTGAGGCACTGTCCGTGTGCCAGAAGCAATCGTGATCGCAACGGTGCTACCTGCATCGACTTGAATACTCTCAAGCGGAGATTGTGAAAGTACATAGCCGGCAGGTTGCTGTGAATCTTGTTCCGTGATCGGTCCGATTTGAAGATTGGCATCGGACAGCGCCGTACGCGCGTCATTAACAGAAGACAAACCAACGAGTTGCGGGACGGTCGCTTTCTCTTTTCCGCTGCTCACCGAGACGTTGACGGCTTGACCCTCTTCGATGGTCTCGCCACTTGCTGGCTGTTGCGCAATGACTCGACCCTCAGGACGGTCGGACACTTCAGCTGTTTGCCCACCCAGAATTAAGTTGTTAGCTACCAACAGTTGTTGGGCACTCTGGATCGTTAGACCTTCAAGGTTTGGCACCGTAACTCGAGCGCTTGCTCCGCCAAGAATGAATTGGCCGGCAAACAATACGGCGGCAACGATTCCGAGCACAATCGCACCGGCGATAGACCAGAAACCAACTCCACGACGACGCTTTTGTGGCTGCAGCGCCCGAGCGTAAGCAGCTGTGCCCGAGGCTTCAACGGGTGAAAGCATTTGGGTGTAGTCATTGGCCATCACGATGGGCACTGCCGTGGTCATCGGACCACCTTGGATCATTCGCTCAACATCAGAACGAAATTCGCTTGCAGTTTGGTAACGCTCGTCGGTTCGTTTTGCCAAGGCAGCTAAAACAATGAGGTCAATTTCAGGGGAGACACCATCATCAATTTGCGATGGCGGAGTCGGCATTTCTGACACATGTTGGTAGGCGACAGACACAGCTGATTCGCCAGTGAATGGTGGCCGACCTGTGAGGAGTTCGTACAACAACACACCAGTGCTGTAAAGATCGCTGCGAGCGTCAACAATCTCGCCACGTGCCTGCTCTGGTGAAAGGTATTGAGCAGTCCCCATGACTGCCGATGTCGCAGTGATCGAAGTGTTCAATTCATTGATTGCCCGTGCAATACCAAAGTCCATGACTTTGACATCACCGGAACGCGTCAACATCACGTTGCCTGGTTTGATATCGCGATGCACGATCCCGTGGCGATGTGCGTAGTCCAGACCCGAAAGTACGCCTGCAGCAATTTCAAGTGCACGTTCTGGAAGTAAACGTCGTCCCGATGCTAAGAGTTGACGCAGGGTCATGCCATCAACAAATTCCATCACGATGTAGGGAACGACAATTTGCGTTTGGCCCTCTTCAACATCAAGGCGATCTTCACCGGTGTCATATACCGCGACGATATTTGGATGATTGAGCGCTGCGGCTGACTGTGCCTCGCGACGAAAACGAACCTGAAAATCTGGGTCACGAGCTAAATCTGGACGCAAGATTTTGATGGCAACACGGCGGCCAAGGCGAATGTCCCGTGACTCATGGACTTCAGCCATGCCTCCACGCCCAATGACCTCGCCAATTTCATAGCGATCACCGAGCATGCGTACGTTGCTCACTTACCCTCCATCACGTTAGGACTCGTATTGTCGCAGGTGGTCTCACGATAGTTTGAGAACAGCCTGTATGACCTTCTTTGCGATCGGTGCTGCCAAGCCGTTTCCGCTAATTTCCGCGAGTCCGGCTTGCTCGATACACACCGCAACGGCAACCTTTGGATTATTTGCCGGTGCAAATGCGACGAACCACGCAACAGAAGGCCGCGCATTGCCCGTTTGGGCGGTGCCGGTCTTGCCTGCCACAGAAATTCCCGAGATTCGAGCGTTTGACCCCGTGCCATTGTTGACGACGTTGACCATCATTTCGGTTTCAATCGCGGCATTCGTGACCGTCATTGCTTGGTTAAAAATTGAAGGCTGAGTGGTGCGCAGAATAGAAAGGTCAGGCCCGCGAATTTCTTGAACCATAAATGGGTTCATCAGCACGCCCTTATTTCCGATTGCGGCACCAACCATCGCCATTTGCAGGGCGGTGGCACGAACCTCATATTGACCAATTGCGCTCAAAGATGTTTGCGGTGCATCAGGATCAACGGGGAAGGTTGAACGCGCAGCCCGAAGGGGCAATTCAAATCGTGTGTCAAAGCCCATGAGTTGAGCTTGCTTACGTAAGGCTTCGGCACCAAGTTCATTGCCTAACCAAGCAAAGGCGGTGTTGCACGACAACGCAAGGGCACCGCGCAGGCTGATCATGCCTGAAGGACTACAAGCTTGGCGGTTCCAGTTGTTGAGGAACGTTGTTGTGTTGGGCAATCTATAGGTTCGCGGTCCAGGAAGAAGTGATTCAGCTGTGAACCTACCCGACGCTAGTGCCGCCGCTGTGACCACCAATTTAAAAGTTGAACCCGGTGGATTAAGTGCAACGATCGGGCGATTGAGTAACGGCTTGTCTGGATTAGCAGTGAGCGATTCGTAGTAGGTGCGGATATTCGCCGGTTCGTGGCTGGATAGAAGATTGGGATCAAAGGAAGGTGATTGCGCAGAGGCAAGAATCTTTCCGGTTGAAGGTTCGATTGCAACCACTGATCCGACTTTGGTTCCTAAACCTTGGAAGGCAGCCAACTGAGCATCGGGATTAATCGTGGTGACAACTGAGCCACCTTGAACTTGACGACCAGCAAAGAGTTGCTTGGTGCGATCTACAAAGAGTAGGTCGGAACTTCCATTTAGGATCTTGTTTTCAGTGCGCTCTAATCCTGTTGTTCCATAGACAAGCGAATCAAAGCCGGTGATGGGCGCGTACACCGGCCCATTGGAATACACGCGTTGATAACGAAGTGAATCGCCCGTTTCGATGGATCGCGCTACGGCGTCAGTTGCGGCGACGATGGGTCCCCGCTCACGGTCGTATTGGGCAAGTAACTGCCTTTGATTTCCGGGGCGCTCTCGATAGTCAGCTGCCTGAAAGACTTGAATAAACGTGACGTTGGCGATCATTGCTAGGAGTAACACCGCCAGCACGGCACCTACGCGACGAATGGGACGGTTCATACGCGTCGCACCACCTGCGTGAATGCTTCATCAACTGACGGCACAAAGACATCAGGGCGACGTGCTCGGTCAGAGATGCGAATCAAGAGCGCGATGATCACCCAGTTAGCAACGAGGGAGGAACCGCCGTAAGAAAGAAATGGTGTGGTGAGTCCAGTAAGTGGAATCAAGCGGGTTACGCCGCCAACAATCACAAAGAGTTGAAGTGCCAAAACGATGGAAAGTCCGACAGCCAGTAATTGCCCGAAGGAATCTCGGACAGCGATTGCTGTGCGAAGTCCGCGCTCAATCAAAACGCCAAAGAACAGCAGCAGAGCGCACATGCCGACGAGTCCGAGCTCTTCACCAATGGCTGCAACAATGAAGTCGGTATTGGCGAAAGGTACAAATTCAGGGAAGCCTTGACCGAGACCGCTGCCGAATAATCCACCGCTAGCAAAGCCGTAAAGGGATTGCACGAGCTGGTATCCGGTGTTGTTCGCGTCGCCCCACGGGTCCCACCAAATATCTACGCGCAGGCGGACGTGTCCAAAGGCAAAGTAGGCCAGGATCGCGCCGACAGAAAAGAGCGATGCGCCAATGATGAGCCAGGAACGACGTTGCGTTGCGATGTAGAGCATCAAGACGAACAGTCCGAAGAACAAAAGTGAGGTGCCTAGGTCACGCTGAAAAATCAGTACGCCTAGGGAAATAATCCACGCAACAACCAGTGGGCCTGCATCTTTTGGTCGGGGAAAGCCAACACCCAAGACTTTGGTACGCACGAGGGCAAGTGAGTCACGCTTCATCACGAGATAGCCAGCGAAAAAGATCGTGAGGAAAATCTTCGAAGCTTCGGCAGGTTGAAAAGACAAGCCGAAGACTCGTATCCAAAGTGTTGCGCCGTTGACGGTATTGCCGATCAGCGGAAGTAACGGCAGCAGCAAGCCAAGAAGACCAATGAGGCCAAAGGTGTAAGTGAAACGCTGTAGACGCCGATGGTCATGAACTAGCACTAAAACGGCGATGAACAACACCACTGCAACGGTGAACCAAGTGAGTTGCGCGTATACGTCTGGGGTAGGAACAGGCGCGTCGTTACGGGCTGCACGCAAGGCAGTGGCTACATCAATGCGGTAGATCATGACCAAGCCCAAGATGGTGAGCAAGGTTGCGAGTGGCAAGAACAAGGGATCGGCGTATTCAGCTTTTAATCGAACGGCAACATGCATTGCACCAGCCAGAATGCCAACAATCACCACGGTGATCCACAGTCGTGGTGTCATGCCTTCGCCGGTAGCCCATGCAATCTGCATCGTGCCAGCCACTCCCAACACCCAGGCAGCAATAACCAGCATTAACTCTGTGTTGCGACGGTTGGGCTGACGTGTGGGTACCGAAGTGAAGGCCATTAGCTCTTAGCCCCCGGGCAACCTGCAGTTGGTGCGGTTTGGCATTCAGCCGCCCGCTGGGTTAACTCATTGATGATTCGCTGAGCGTCAAGTGCACTTGCAGCAGGAATTCCTTTGCTGACAAGTTCTTGATCGAACAGTGGCAAGTTTCCAACGGGCACGCGGCTATCGGTTGAAACTGAGGTGAGTGAAATGCCGAGTAGTGAACCTGGGACCCCGTTGTACACCGCAACTGTTCCGGTGCCTGGATTACCAAGAACACTGACATACCACTGAGTGCTAATCCACATCCGACCAACGACACCGCCAATGATCAGCAACAGTGCGATGAGCCCCAACACCACACCGGTACGGACGTATCTGCGTCGACGCACTTCGCGGGTCCGAACTTCAAGAGCACTTTCTGGTGTCACAGCGACCGCACGGGCTGTAGCGAGTAAAACATTTTCCGGGTCAGGTTCGGCATCGAGTGGGAATTGCACGCGGGGCAGGCGTTCACGAACTCGAAGTTCGCCAGCCGCACCCACGACAACAGGCAAGGTTTGTGAATCTTCGATAGCTAATTCGTAGTCAATTACATCAGCGACCACGACTGTGACGTTGTCAGGAGCCCCTCGCTCAAGGGCAAGATCAACGAGGCGACTTACACAGCCGGTTGGTTCCCCATTTGAGAGCAGTGCATGGATTTCTTGGGAGGTGAGAACTCCAGAAAGTCCATCTGAACATAAGAGCAATCGATCATCGGCGCGAGCTTCACGGACCGAGAGGTCTGCTTCAACCGGATTCACTCCGTCTAAGGCACGCATCAAGAGTGAGCGACGAGGATGAATCGCGGCTTCTTCCTCAGAGATTTCACCAGCGTCAACCAAGGTTTGCACGTAGGTGTGATCGTGTGTGAGTTGTGAGAGCTCACCGTCGCGTAATAAGTAAGCGCGCGAATCACCAACGTGGACGATGGCCAGGCGATCGCCAGTCCAATAGATACCGGTAACAGTGGTGCCCATGCCCTGCACTTCTTCGTCTTCTTGCACCATTGCAACAAGGGTTGCGGCAATGCGCCCGACAACATCGTTCAGCGCAGTTACGGGTTCAGCGGGTGGGTGGGCATCAAGGTCGGCAAGCATCGCGACAGCTGTTGCTGAGGCAAGTTCACCGGCTGCGTGACCACCCATGCCGTCAGCAACCACGAGCAAACGCGGTCCGGCGTAGCCCGAGTCTTCATTTCCTTGACGTACAAGGCCAACATCGGAGCGGGCGGCATATCGCAGTTGCATCTGGTGCCCGATCTATTTCTGCAAAAGCAACGTGGTGCGACCTACGCGCAATGGCACACCAACGGGAAGCGCAGTTGGAGCCGTGATGCGGGTGCGATCAATCCACGTGCCGTTCGTTGAACCCAAATCCTCAACCATCCACACACCGTCGGTATTGAACACGCGCGTGTGCCGACTCGACGCGTAATCATCATCGACAACAACAGTTGAATCAGGGGCGCGACCAATGGTGACGTCTGCAGTCAGAAGGGGCACGACCGTGCCAGCAAGGGCGCCTTCAGTGACAATCAATTTTGCTCCGCGGAGCTTCGATGTTTTGTTCTTGGGGATTTTCGCTGCTTTAGCCGGACGCGCCGTTCGACCCAACGCGATGGGGCGTGCTTCTGCGGGCTGCAAGAGATCTCGGCGCAGCACAAGCACTGTTGCAAGAACGAACAACCAAAGTAGGCCCAGGAAAGCTAACCGGGCGAGTGTAAGTCCGAGTTCGGACACGACTTAGCTGTTCCGAAAGACGAGTGTTGTAGAACCGATCTGAATCGCGGTTCCTTCGGTCAGTGGTAGTTCCGTGATTCGTTTTCCTTGGACCATCGTGCCGTTTGTGGAGTTCAAATCTCGAAGAATCAAGGGTGAACCCATCAATATTTCGCAGTGGTTGCGTGAAGTTCCGGGATCATCAATGCGGATGTCAACGTCAGCGCCTCGGCCGATGCGAGTGACGGCGCGAACGAGTGGGTAGGCGGTGCGGCCAATTTCAAGCCGCGGCTGGTGGGCAATGACTGCAGCACCCGCAGCACTATCAAGATCGGTGGTTCCTTTTGCGGCGACTTCAGCTCGAGCCTCGCTGCGAACCCGGAAAATCCCGGTATCGAGGTCATCATCTTGGGAGATAACGATCTGCACTGTGCCAAGAAGCGTGTAACGCTGCTCGGTGGCGTAGCCCTTCACCAAGTTGGTCAGCTCACCTTGCAAGGCATCGCGAAACACGGCTAGTCGGGTGTAATCGTGAGGCGATAGTTCAATATGAAAGATATTCGGAACGATGGTTCGTTCGCGATCGATGATTGCGGCTCGGTCGTCGAGCTCGCGCTGGAGGGCAGATGCAATCTCAACAGGCTGCACCTCTGCCTTAAAGGCTCGTGCGAAGGCTCCGTTCACCATCCGGTCGAGGGAATCCTCAAACCGAGTAAGCAGACCCACAAGAACCCCATTTATCTCGAAAGCAGTCTGTTCATGTTACCCCGACTCCATGAGGAAACTCGCGACTGCGCAAAGTGCAATCACCGGTTATCCACAGTTATGTGCGGTCAGAAGTTCAGGCCGAAAGAATTGCTGCTTCCAAACGAGCGAGCGATTCCTGCATCATGCTCGCTGGAACAACAGGCCAGGAAACTCGAGTTCGCCACTTTTCTGGCACCCCGCTCCAGTCCACGTAGTTCTCAACCAGTGTCAACGAAGTATCAATTGGGGTGAGCCGAATGCCATAGAAATGGCCAATCTTGGGGCGATCAACCATTCCAACGGTCCATTCAAGAAGCCGGTTTACTTCGAGTGCATGGACCTCGTTCTCAACCTGATATTTGCCCAAGTCCGGGATATCACCAAGGGATTCGCGGGCCATATCCATTAAAAATTTGTCGCCAATGGCCTGGAGTTGATGATTTGAGGGCGCAGAAACCAAAGATCCGGAGCCATCCATTGCCACGTGGCCATCGGGCAGGGTGATCATCGAGAAGATGACCTCGGCTGAAGCCGGGATTTCGCGGCTAACCGACACTCTCATTGATTCAGACATAGGACTCCTCGCGGGAATTGGACGTAAACAAGGGGATATTCATCGGTCGAGATAAGGGAGCGTACCTCCATATATATGCCTGTAGGCTCTGTATGCCTCATAAGTAATGCGCGAGTGGCGGAACGGCAGACGCGCAGCGTTCAGGTCGCTGTATCCGAAAGGGTGTAGGGGTTCAAATCCCCTCTCGCGCACCAGATCCCCTCACGAAAGTGGGGGGATTTTTCATCGGCCGTTTTGTCCTGGTAAAGGGGGGTTCAATTCCACGACAAGATGCATCTATGACTCAACTCTCCCGCCGATCATTCATGGCAACTGGTGCGGCTGTAGCCGCTGGTGCTGCGCTCGTTTCCCAGACCGAGACTGCGCAGGCAGTTCAAGCAGGATCGCGCGCCAGAGCTGGTGCGCCCAACGTTGTGATGATTACGGTCGACGAAATGCGCTTTCCGCAGACCTTCCCGGCAGGCATCAATACGCCAGAGGAATTCTTGAAAGCTTTCATGCCTAACTTGGCAAAGCTGTGGACCCGAGGCGTGAAATTCTCCAATCACTACACCGCCGGCACGGCGTGTAGCCCATCGCGAGCAAGTTTGGTGACGGGTTTGTATCCGCACCAAAACTGGTGCCTACAAACGCGCAAGGGAAATCAGCCTGGATCAGCAGGACCGAATGCTCCTGCGTTGCAGCGCGAATTTCCGACCTACGGAAAATTAATGCGTGAAGCAGGCTATGCAACGCCATACGTCGGCAAGTGGCACCTGTCTAATGCGCCAGAAACCTCAACAGACCCAGCTGCACCGTTTTATCTGAGTGCGTATGGCTTTGAAGGACTGACGATTCCAGACCCAATTGGCACCAATGGCCAAGGCACCTATGGCGATGGCGATATTGCAGCACAAGCGGCAACTTGGTTAGAAGCTCGCAAGCCGCATGAACGACCATTTTGTTTAACTGTTGGTTTTGTGAATCCGCATGACAAAGAATTCTTTTGGAGCGGAACTGAAGCCACGACCTACAACAATTTGTTTAAACAAGCCGGCGCAACACCTGCCGTGACATATGACGCAGCCCCTCCCCTTGATACCCCGAAGGCCTATGGGTACACCTTGCCTGCCAACTGGGAATCAGCAGCAACCTTGTCGGCAAATAAGCCGGGGGCGCAGGTGTTTTCTCGTTCCTTCACCGATTTGATGTGGGGCGGCGTTACTGACGACCCAACGGTGACAACTGCCTATTCACTTGCTGACTACCCAGGTGTTCCCGGGGCGAAGATTGCAAATGCACCCTTTGGCTATTGGACTCGCAGTCTTGATAGTTACACGCAAATTTTGAATCTCGTTGATCAGCACATTGGTGCTGTGGTGAATTCGATTCCCGAAAGTATTCGCGACAACACCGTCATCGTCATGACAGCAGATCACGGCGATTACGCAGGCGCGCACGGATTTGCGTCGAATAAAGCCGGCAGCATGTATCAAGAAGCTGTGCAGGTTCCCCTGATTGTTGTTGATCCACGTGAGCGAATCACGGGTGACACCAACAAGGTTCGATCTCAACTTACTTCGAGTGTCGACATCGTGCCGATGTTGGCAACGATCGCACACGGAGATCGCGAATGGCTCAAGGGTGATCTTGCAGAGGTATACCAAGAGCGATTGAACTTGCTGCCATTGCTGAAGTCGAATACAGCTCGCGGGCGTGATCACGTCATCATGGCATCAGATGAGTGGGTACCGGCCTTCTACGTATACAACAATGCGCGACGCCATATTCTTGGAATTCGAACCGCAGACACCAAAGTTGCTAGCTACACAAACTGGAATACAACCGGTGTTGCTGATCTATCAACGATGCAGGTTGAGTCATACGACTACAGCACTGCACGTGGTCGACTAGAACTCGATAATCAGCAAGGACAAACAGCAAAAGCGCAAGAGCAGTTGAAGTTATTGATGGGACGCTATAACCGCGGTGCGATGGCTGCACCGCTGCCCGCGCGCTTTCGCGGGGCTGTCGCTCGCGGAAAGGCTGAGTATTTGGCTTACATCGCGTTATTGGACAGTCTTAATGCGAATGGATCGTCGAATATCACTCGGCCAAACGGAATCAAGGAATACATGCATCTGGGCTAGGTCAAGAACTGCGTTGATCAGTGTGCGCGAATTACTTGGCGAGATCCCACTGCACACCCTCGGGGGTGTCGCGCACTTCAATGCCGGCGGCAGCAAGCGAGTCGCGAACGAGGTCGCTCATCGCGTAGTCCTTGTTTTCACGAGCAAGCTTGCGAACGTTGAGAGCCACATCAACCAGCGGTGAAAGTATGGTGCGGGGATCTTGCAGGCCACTATGTGCAGCATCAGCAAGCTCAACCAACATTGTGCGTAATTCCTGATGTGCGGCAGCGTCAGTAGCGAAAACTGCATCTTCAGTTGTTAGGGCTGCAGCGAGTGCTGCAACTGAGTCACCTGCCTGCAGGGCCACCCTGAAAGTTGCCAGCAGATCTGAACTTTGCATCGCATCAGTAGCAATCGAAATATCAAGAGTGTTGGTGCTGTGCAAGGCATCTCGCATCGCGTCAATGGTCGTCGACTCACCACTTGCAATAAATACAGACTTGCCACTTTGGCGAAGGGTCAGCCCACCGGCTCCGTGCACAGACACTTTGCCGGTGGCAAGTTCAATCAACACAGCAGTGTGTTCGTCGACTCCAATAATTCCAGCACCGTCGTGAAGTTGCGTTTCCAGTATTTCAAGGCGATGTAGACCGATGTAGCAACAACTGGTGTCGTGACGGCCGCCCTCGCGATTATCAAAATGCGGAACAACTGCAGCGCGGATACCGAGCAGATCGCCAAGCAAATTGAGTCCGGCTAACCAGTAGGGGTCTTCACCGACTTTGTAAATCTCATACACCGGAATTGCATGCGTACCGATCGTTGCAGCCGCAGCGCTTCCGGTTACTAAGGTTCCGCCGCGACGAACCAGGTCGGCTAATGCTGTGGGAATCGCGGTGTCGGACCATTGATTCAATGCATATGACGGACTTCCCGGACCTGCCAGCACCCATGAAGCCTGTTGTAGTTGCGAGAGGGTGCGCTCATGTTCGACGACAGATGCGTCTTTGCGACGCCACTGCGCGAGTTCGATTTTGGTACCGACTGATTCGTCAAAGTATTGCTGGTATTTCGCGCCCAAATCGTCAGCGTTGACTTGAAAACCGTAGGGCGTATCGATCATGTACTTAGGGCCTTCGCCCACCTCTTGCATTAAGGCGCGATGAAACTTCACCATCGTCGGGGCATTTTCACCCGAACCCATAATGACTAGCCGCCCACCCATTGGAACAGCATGGCGCAAGAGCATCTATGAACAAAATGTGAGCCCCTCGTCGATGACAAAGGGCTCACGTAGGGGAAGTTCGAGGCGACCTATGTCGTGGTCATGTAGACAGCGGATTTACCGTCAAGACCAACGAGACCACCGTCACTATTGCCGCATTCATCAGCACTGGCCTGGCATGGACCCATTTCAGCGCCGAAATAATGTGGACCCTTTTTGCCGAGTTCGGCGTTGATCGTGAACTTGCCGGCCTTATTGACTTGTGCGCAAGCGCCATCAAGCGTGGTCCACGGCCAAGAGCCGTTGGATTCCGCAGTCGCCTTGTAGCGAGTCAGGCAAACGATGTTGTCGCCCTTTGTCCAGGAAGCAAGATTCTTCAAAGCTGCTGCGCTGAGTGAGCCTTTAAAGATCACCGTTTGACCGGCGGGCACACTGGTTTGGTTCACGGTGAGGCAGGCGTAGTTGCTGCTACCGCAAGTGGACTTTGCAGGCGTCGGCGCCGCAGCAAAAGCAGGCGCCGCAGCAAAACCAACGAGTGATGAGACCGCGACCGCCGTCATCGCGATTGTGCGTATACGCATCCTGAAACTCCTTTTCTAAGGCAAGGCTCCAATGGTAGTTGCGGTGGACGCAGCGATCGTGGGCCCAAAGTCCCGACTTTGTCTTAGTCGGCCGACCGCGACACGTCTTCCCACGTCCGGAAATCATTGATCCGGCGCTCGTAGAACGCGTGCAACACATCAACAGCTTGATTTCCTAGGAGCAGGCGCAACGGCGGCTTTTCAGCGTCAACAACAGTCATCAATGCCTGAACGCTGTTAGCGGCGTCAGATCCAGATGAGGTAGCCAAGAGTTGCGCGAGCTTTTCGTGTGACTCAACATAGGCAGGATGCACTTCAGAGTTGCGTCGCCCTTCGGTGCCAAATCCGGTTGCGTATCCCCCAGGTTCGATAAGCGTGACCTTGATTCCAAATTTACGAACTTCTTGCGACAAGGCTTCAGTCATTCCTTCAAGCGCCCACTTGGATCCGCTGTACAGGCCCATGCCGCCGGAAGCAGTCAGGCCGCTCAAACTGCTGACCGCAATAATGTGACCAGAACCTTGAGCTCGCAAAATTGGAAGCGCTGCCTGCGCGACCCAGATAGGGCCGAACACATTTGTCTCAAACTGTGCACGAATCTCGGCTTCAGTGAGTTCTTCGAAGTAACCCATATGCCCGTAACCGGCGTTATTGACGATGACATCGAGTTGGCCGAAGTGAGCATGAGCCTGCTTGATAGCACTTTCGACGGCCGCTTTATCAGTGACATCAAGCTTCAAGGTCAGGATCGAATCGCCAAACTTGGCAACCAAATCATCAAGGGGTGCAAGATCGCGGGCAGTTGCAGCGACCTTGTCGCCGCGCTCCAGGGCAGCTCGCGTCCAGATTTTTCCGAACCCTCGGGAAGTGCCCGTGATGAACCAAACCTTCATGTTTTCTCCTTGATTGAATGTGAATCACAATACCGAGGTCGGGCCGGCTGCACGTTGACTTTGTCATCGCAATTAACTTTCTGAGGTTTGTTTGGATTTAGCCAACGCGCATTCCAGAACCACGTAGGGTTTCGTGAATGGCCACCTACTCGTTCGTTGTTGGGCCACTGGCGCGCGTCCATGTGACTTTTGTTAGTGAGTTGAAGGCATACACAGAAGAGGCCGCAGCCGAATTCGTCAAAGAGTCACTCACCGAGATAGAGCAAGAAGCCTGGTTGGGCATGCAAGCTCAAACCACGCGCAAGATGGAATGGCTCCTTGGCCGAGTCGCTCTGAAAGAGGCGGTAAGTGACTACATCCTGGAAACGCAACTCACCAAGATCGATGCGAAAACGATTGAAATAACGCGCTCCGAGGCAGGTGCGCCAGGAGTTGCTTGGACCAACGGGAGCTCGCTGCCGTTGCCGGTGATTTCCCTTGCTCACACGGCCGGAGTCATCGTTGCCGCGGTAGCCAGTGCTGATGCTGTGGGTGTCGATGTCGAAAAAGCAGATCGGCTAGCCCCGGTTGTTGAGCGGGTACTTACCGAAACCGAAACCAAATTATTTGAGGCCGGTCGCATCACTTTGCTCAGCGCTGTTGTTGCCAAGGAAGCAGCGGCCAAGGCAGTTGGCGTTGGGTTAGGTGGGGATCTGCGGCGCTGGCCGATTGTTCACACTGAAGGCACCCAACATTTCGTGACCTGTATTGATGACGAAGAGTTGGCGCTGGTGGTCGACTTCCTTGAGGTGCCAAATTTGATTCTTGGTGTTTGCGTCATCGTTTAAGCAAGGTCAGGTAGTTCCATCGGCGTTGGACATCCGCGCAAGAGTCGCAGGATTGAAGACTTTTCTAGTGAGTCCACAGCCAATCTCCAGCGGTATTTCACACCAATCCAAGCTTTGACGTAACGGCAGGTGTCTGCAGTATTTGGTGGCATCCATTCGGCTGGATCTCGATCACTTTTTGAGCGATTCGACGAAGCAGACACTGCGATAAGCGAGTTCGCATAACCAAGATCGTTTGCGAATGCTTTGCGCTTATCTGGAGTCCAACGCCAAGCACCTGAATCCCAGGCTTCTTTCAACGGAACTTCATGATCAATGTCAAAGGTGCGGGCATTTGAAGTGGTGACACCGTCATATGCGGAATACCAACGTCCATCAACCACGGTGCACCCTGAAGTTCGTCCGGAGATGGCATCTCGAATGAGTACGTCTTGCCGAGTGGTGCAACCGTTTTGGGTGATCCAGTGTTTAAACAAGGAGCGGTCGTAACCACTTTGATGTTCGGGTGAAACTGGCAGTGAGTTCAGTAGCGTCTGCGCATTCTGGGTGGATGCATGGGCAGGTGAAACAGCAACGACCCCGCAAGTCACGAGCAGACTTGCGAGGCCGATAGTTACTGCGCTCCCCCGATGCATAGCTGCACGGTAGAGCAACCGGTAAGAAGTGCGCTTGTCGAACCAGTAATACGTCGGTCAGATCAGAGGGTGTCGAGCACGCACTCAGCGGTTGAAGCAAGCACGTTGAAGCCGTCTTCTTCTGGCAAGAATTGCGTGACAACGCCATTCTCAATCACCATCGCGTAGCGCTTTGAGCGCAAACCGCCAAGGGCTGGAACGTCAACGTCCATGCCGACAGCTTTGGTGAACGCACCCTGCGGGTCGGCGGCCATGACGAATTGCTCGCCTACGCCTTGAGCCTTGCCCCAAGCATCCATCACGAATGCATCGTTGACACCGAGGCACACAATGGCGTCAACGCCCTTGGCTGATAGCTCAGCAGCTTTATTTACAAAGCCCGGTAGATGCATCTTGGAGCAGCCAGGTGTGAATGCGCCCGGAACCGCAAAGAGGACCACTCGGCCCTTGCTCAGGAGGTCTTTTGAAGACACAGGAGTGGGGCGATCTTCTGGAATAGTGAGAAGTTCAACGTCAGGGATGGTGTCACCGATAGCAATAGTCATAAGGGCACCCTAAGTGCAGGTGATCGCCCTGTCTAAGATTTGTCAGTTGCATACCCCCATGGGTATGCTAATTACCAACATTCATCATGGAGGAAACATGTGTAGCCCAGTGAAATGCGCAAAGTGCAGTAAGGCCACCTGGCAAGGTTGTGGCGAGCATATTGATCAGGTGAAGTCGATGTTTACCCCTGAAGAATGGTGCACCTGCCAGCGCTAAATCGATTGCGCCTTGGTTGGTTTACCCCGCAGTGAGGTCGCGCGTAGGTGGCAAGCGAGAATCAACCTTGTGTCCTTGACTGTGCCCATCGAAACCGATGTTTTGGTTATTGGCGCTGGTCCGGCCGGGTCAGCAGCAGCGGCTTGGGCAGCACGATTTGGCCTTGATGTGGTCCTAGCTGACGCCAAGCACTTTCCTAGAGATAAAACCTGCGGCGACGGTCTGACTCCCCGAGCGGTTGCTGAATTACAGCGCTTGGGGCTAGGCGATTGGCTAGCAACCCAGCCCCGAAATCTTGGTTTGCGGGCCGCAGGGTTCAAGCAAACCTTGCTCCTACCTTGGCCGGGCGGTTCCCTGCCCAACTACGGATCCGCGGTTCCCAGAATGGAACTCGACGCAAAAATTCGTGAAGTTGCTTTGGAGTCCGGTGCGATCCCGGCCGATGGCTATCGGGCCGTTGACGTGGTGCAGGAAAACGGTC
>JBIIAA010000139.1:0-4422 GCA_044240165.1 Candidatus Nanopelagicales bacterium | reverse complement strand
TCTTGATTCTCGACGAAGCTACGAGTTCCGTTGACACCCGAACTGAAGTTCTGGTGCAAGAAGCAATGGCACGACTGCGCAAAGGTCGGACAGCCTTTGTGATCGCGCACCGTTTATCAACGATCAGAGACGCCGACACAATCTTGGTGCTCGATAAGGGCAGCATCGTTGAGCAAGGCAGCCACGATGAGTTGATGGAGCGCAAGGGGGCCTACTTCGACTTATATGCGAGCCAGTTCGCTAATGCCGATCCTGACATCATCGCTAGTAACTGAAACCTTTAAGGGAATCAGGCTTTGACGTCGAGCACGACCTCAAACTCCAGCAAACTTGCACCGCTAGATACGGGATTGCGTTGTTCTCCTGCATGCGCAGCATGTGCTGAACCACTCGTGCGCCAATTCTGGAAAGACTCTTCGTCAACCCAATGAGTCACCACGAAGTAGCGTTCCTCGCCCGCTGTTGGGCGCAAAAGTTGAAATCCAAGAAATCCCGAAACTCCGTCAAGAGCGTTAGCTTGAGCGGCAAAGCGTTTTTCTAATTCTGGGCCAGCCTGGGCAGGGACATTGATCGCATTAATCTTGACAAGATTCATGAAGCAAGGCTAACCAATAACGGTTGTCTGCGCAGGCCTACTCCTAGAGAGATTTTGGAGATCAAAATCTGACACACTGCCATCGTGAGCAACCTTGTGGTGAGCGTCATCCCGTTTGCGTTGGGGGCGTCAATCAGCCCCGCGGTCTTGACTATCGAGTTGCTGATCCTGGCAGGAAAGACAAAGCCCAAGTCGCGTACTTGGTTTTATCTATCGGGGGCTGTGGCCGTTCTGGTGGTTTTTGCGCTTCTCGCAATGACGGTGCTACGAAATCTCTCAGACTCAGATGGTGGTCCGGTAAATCCGGTAACAATTGTTGTAAAAATCGTGTGCGCTCTGCTCTTAGCGGTGCTCGGGTTTCGTCAGATACATCCAGCCAAAACCCAAGGTGAAAAGCACGCATCCACGGTTAAGAGTCACCTCGCATCTGCGCCGCTGCCATTTTTTGCTGGCATTGGTGCGATCGCAATGCTGACGAATTTTTCAACCCTGCTGTTGTTCCTGCCTGGCATGCACCAAATCACTAGATCAAGTGACGACTATGGAGTCAAGGTTCTTGCCGCAATAGTGTTGTTCGTCGTCACCCTGATCCCTTTGCTGTTACCGGCGTTAGCCGTCACTTTGCTGGGCGCAAAATCTGACGCTGTGTTGGGAAAACTAAGTAGTTACGTAACTAGATTTAGTCGGCAAATTAACGCAGGCATTTGCTTTGTATTCGCTGCCATCCTGTTTTTTGAGGGGTTGAAAGCCTGGATCTCGTGACTTCACACGGCTTGATCTCTTTAGGAGGTGCATGTCATTCATAGAACGAGGTAGAGCTTGGGTGTTTGTGAAAAAGTTGAGATTCATCCAAGGCGATGCACAGTTATTGATCAAGCATGACCGCAATTAGAAGTGCGACGACCTACTCGTAGAAACTATTCTTTGGAGTGAAGAGAAAGGGTTGCCATGAGTCTTCCCATGACCTACACAGACATTAATGAAACTCAGTGCTGCGCGATTCCTGACATCAGTGGTTGGGATCACGAAGTTGTCGTATTCGAGAATAAGAACTTCATTAGGTCACATACGCGGAGTTTCATGTATGTCCCAATGAACATGGCCAGCGTGATGACCAAACTAAGCCAAGTAGTGCAGGCTGCGCAGGTTTCCATGCCACCGAATGAGGCAATGATTTTGAGTCATGACCTGTCTCCTTGGCGGGCCGAGCAACTTTATGCGGTGACTTCGCCGATTGAAGGTGCCGACAATGTCGTGCTTAATGGCGAGTTTGCTTCCATGGCCTTTGAAGGTCCCTATGGCGACGCAAAACTCTGGATGGAAGGCATTCGCGGCTACGCAAAATCACTTGGCAGGGTTACTGGCGGTGTGTATTTTTTCTACACAACGTGTCCGAAGTGTGCAAAGCATTACGGCAAAAACTACGTGATTGCCCTAGCTAAAGTTGAAGGGCCCATCTGAGCACGAGGCAGGATTTCACTATCCACATCATCGGCGCGACGGTTAGGACGCGATCAGCAGAACGATTACTTCGACGATGACCACAAACAGTATCGATGTGAACATTGCGTTTCGACTCGGAGATTTCCATGAATACAGACCTGCGCAGAGCAGGGTACTTGCGAGGATGACAGGTAACCAATAACTGGATTCAAAACTTGCGATTGCCAAGATAAGTGTGCCTGCAATTAACAGTCCCCAACACAGTGCGGTTGCTTTCTTTAGTCCAAGACTGATGACGAAGCCTTGTAAGCCAGCTTCTGTGTCTGACTCGATATCTGGAAGTGCATTAGCGATATGAGCACTCACGCCAATAATTGCAAAAATCGCAACCGTCCAAAACTGTGGTGGTTCACTGTTGAAACCAAATGTTAAAAATGCCGGCACAGCTCCGAAGGCGAGAGCGTAGGGGAGCCAGGACCACCAAGTTCGCGAAAGCACCGTGTTATAGAGCCACGCCATGGCGAGGGCAAAAACATGGAAAGTTCCACCAATTGCGCCAGCGACTATCCAACTCAACACGCACGACAGAGCCAAAGCGAAAGAGGCGGCAATCCAGAGCGACCGGGGTTGAATCCCGTGAGAGATCGTCGGTTTATTTGTTCGATTGCCTTCCTGATCTGTTGATGCATCGAATGCATCGTTGCTCCACCCGACCGAGAGTTGGCCGATGAACACCGTGATGAAAACTCCAAGGAGGGGCTCGCCTCGCCAGCCAAGGGTCCAAGCGAACAGAGTGAAAACAATGGTCACGGCAGCAGTTGGAGCAGCGTGACTGGCTTTCACGAAGCCAACCAGTGTTTTCATGGTGTGACCGTACGCGTGTGACATGAGTGGAATCGAATCGACTCCGCTACCAGGCGTAAGCCTCCGGTGCCTTGCCGCCAGGGCCAGGGAACAACACATCAAGTTCTGCAAGCGCTGCTGCATCGAGTTTGATGTCAAGAGCCCGCAATGAACCATCAATCTGGGCTAGTGTGCGCGGCCCAATGATTGGGGCCGTCACAGCTGATTGATGAAGGAGCCAGGCCAGTGCCGTGTCTGCAGGATCTTCATCGCGCTTCTCGCAGAAGTCTTCCCACGCCTGAATAGTCGGGCGAATTCTTTCCAGACGCTCGTTCGTGCTTTTCACGGCGCTTCGACCGATGACTCCTGATTTTTGTTTCTTCAAGATTCCACCCAGGAGTCCGGTCTGTAGAGGTGACCAAGGAATAACGCCTAAGCCGTAATGCTCTGCGGCAGGTAACACTTCGAGCTCAACTGTGCGTTGTAGCAGGTTGTAAATTGACTGCTCGCTTGCCAGACCGAGAAGGTTTCGACGTCGGGCTGCTTCTTGCCCTTGAGCAATATGCCATCCCGCGAAGTTTGAGGAGCCAACATAAATTATCTTGCCTTGTTGGCGCAGGACGTCCATTGCTTCCCAGATCTCATCCCACGGCGTGCGTCGATCAATATGATGCATTTGGTAGAGATCGATGTAGTCAGTTTGCAGTCGCTTCAATGAGGCATCGCAGGCTCGTCGGATATTGAGCGCCGAAAGCTTTCCATCGTTTGGCCAATCGCCCATCGGCGTATAGAGCTTGGTGGCGATAACGGTCTTGTGTCGGCGCTGGCCACCTTTTGCAAACCAGTTGCCGATAATCGTTTCGGTGTATCCAGGGTTCCCCGGGCCACCATAAAAGTTGGCCGTATCGAAAAAGTTTATCCCAACCTCGTGTGCATGATCCATGATGTCGAAAGCTTCAGCTTCATTGGTTTGCGGCCCAAAATTCATGGTGCCCAAGCACAACTTGCTTACGGAAAGACCAGTACGTCCAAGGTGGGTGTATTTCATGTGGACATTTCAGCACAAAGGAGATTCACGTGCAGGCACTTATCAAATATTTGCCGTCGTCTTCGCGTAGTGAATTCAAGTTTTTCTCGGCTGTTCTTGGCTAAAACCCGCACCTTCACGGGAATGTATTTATGGTCAATAAGCGGTCAGAGGCCATGTAAATGATGGTTCGAGGTGAACTCGGCGTCTTTCCGCTTTTGAAACTCTCCGGGTGCGTAAGAACCCCACACTTAAGTGGATAATTATGGCGGTTGGAATCTTGCTCGTTGTGCTGCTATCTGTGCCGGTAATCCAGCAAGCACTTGGCTTTGGTCAGTTGACGCTAACTGAGTGGGGCTTAGCTTTTGTGGCATCAGTAATTGGTGTGAGCTGGTTTGAATTCTATAAATTCAAGGTGTCAGCAAGGGATAGCCGCCACGCTTTGTGAGGGCTCATCGGGGCAAGATGCAAGGCGGTTATTCGCTCTTGGAAGATTCTTGATTGAATGACCAAT
>JBIIAA010000138.1:0-4442 GCA_044240165.1 Candidatus Nanopelagicales bacterium | reverse complement strand
ATTACCGATTCCGAAGCTACTCATCCAGCCAAGTCCTTGTTCCTGTATGGGGGCTGCTTCAGGAACGGGGCCGACGTACCTATTTGGATCTGCAGCTCCGTGGGCTTTTCCGAAGGTGTGACCACCAGCTATCAGGGCAACAGTTTCTTCGTCATTCATCGCCATTCGGCGAAAGGTCTCGCGAATGTCTACGGCAGCAGAAAGTGGATCAGAATTGGCATTTGGCCCCTCTGGGTTCACGTAGATAAGACCCATTTGGACGGCGGCAAGGGGATTCTCAAGGTCACGCTCAGCGCTGTAACGATCTTCGTCACCGAGCCAGGTTTTCTCAGTTCCCCAGTTGATGTTCTCTTCTGGTTCCCAGATATCTTCGCGGCCACCAGCAAAGCCGAAGGTCTTTAATCCCATCGATTCCAGGGCACACGTGCCTGCGAAAACCATGAGGTCAGCCCATGAAATTTTCTGGCCATATTTTTGCTTGAGTGGCCATAGCAAACGTCGTGCTTTGTCTAGGTTCACATTGTCTGGCCAGCTATTCAGTGGTGCAAAGCGTTGTGCACCAGATCCGGCGCCACCCCGCCCATCGCTTATGCGGTAGGTGCCTGCGCTGTGCCAAGCCATGCGGATAAAGAAGGGACCGTAATGGCCGTAGTCGGCTGGCCACCAGTCTTGAGACGTGGTCATCAACTCTTCAATGTCTTTCTGAAGCACGTTGAGGTCGATGGTTTTAAAAGCCTCGGAGTAGTTGAAGTCTTCACCTAACGGATTTCCAGCTGGGGGGTTCTGAGTGAGGATCTTGAGGTTTAGCTGGTTAGGCCACCACTCTTGATTCGATGTTCCCCCGACTGACTGTTTGTGCGATGTCCTAGTTACTGGGCATGTGCTCTCACTGTCCATATCGTCCTCTTCTATCTATTTGGTGTTCCTGAAAGTCAGGCTTAAATCTTGAGTTGGTGGTAGTTACTCAACAGAAACGTAGTTGATGTCAGGCTTCAACGCAGAGCGAAGTCGGCGCATTGGCGGGCTAAGGAACGTTGGTTCGATGCCTTGGTTTAAACACTGCGGACAGCGACCCCAATACGAGACGTCAGCCTCGTCGATTGCAAAGCCTTTACTTTCGACGACATCAAGGCAAGGTGCATAGCCTGCAGCGCAGTCAACATCCTCAACTCGGCCACAGATTCGACAAATGACGTGATGGTGATTGTCACCAGTGCGATCCTCGAACCGAGCAGGCGAACCAATGGGTTGGATGCGCCGAGTCAGCCCAGATTTAGTGAGTAGCCCCAAGGCGTCATAAACCGATTGACGAGAAATCGCTCCAATGTCTGACCGAGCAACGTCACAGATTTCATCAGCTGTGGCATGTGGGTTCATTGACACAGCACGCATGACTGCCAAGCGCTGAGCTGTCACTTGAACGCCGTGTTGGCGAAGAAGTTCCGTTG
This sequence comes from Candidatus Nanopelagicales bacterium, assembly GCA_044240165.1. Lineage (GTDB taxonomy): Bacteria > Actinomycetota > Actinomycetes > S36-B12 > S36-B12 > UBA11398. Next base: position 2,994 of record JBIIAA010000138.1, on the reverse strand, counting down.
GCGTCGCAGTCATCCCTTCAAGATACACCTAGTTTGGACTTAGTCCAAGTTTGGAATGATTCCTGTATTTGCACAATAAGCATCTAATTTGATGGCGCTGAGTGAGGTGGATGGCCATTTTCTCCGTGGATTGCTGCTGCGCTAAATCTGAGCGAAGCACTCGGATTGGTGACCAAATGTCTAAGATTGATGAGCGGTGACTTCGACCCGCATCTTTTAAAAGGGGATCAATGCTTCGCCTGCTGCGCCAGTATTTGGCCCCCTATAAGCGCACACTTATCTTAATTACTGCCTTGTTACTGGTTCAGGCATTCGGTCAACTTTATCTTCCCTACTTGAACGCATCGATCATCAACAATGGTGTGCTCACAGGCGATACCGCCTACATTCTGAAAATCGGCGGCTTCATGCTGCTAGTTACGGCCGTATTCACTGTCGCCTCGATTGTGGCGGTGTATTTCAGTGCCCGCACAGCGATGCGGTTTGGGCGCGATGTGCGCAGAGCCCAGTTTGAGCGGGTTCAAGAATTTGCTTTGCGTGAAGTCAATGAATTCACCGCTCCGTCGTTGATCACAAGAAACACCAACGATGTGCAACAGGTGCAAATGGTTGTCGTGATGTCGCTGACCACAATGATCTCAGCGCCAATTGTTGCCATCGGTGGTGTAATCATGGCAATTCAAGAAGATGTGCAGCTATCAATCATGCTCATAGTCGTCATCCCGATGATGATCATCGTCATTGGGGCGATCATTGTCAGGGCGGTCCCGCAGTTCGCGATCATGCAGGATCGCATTGATCGAATTAACTTGGTATTACGTGAAAACCTTACGGGTATTCGCGTGATCAGGGCTTTCGTGAAGAATCGATTTGAACGGCAGCGGTTTGCTGATGCGAATGCAGATTTAACTTCCACTGCACTGAAGGTCAACCGGCTTTTCGCATTGATGATGCCATCTCTCATGTTGATTTTGAATGTCGCGACAATCGGAGTGCTGTGGTTTGGTGGCCATCTTGTTGACAATGGCTCACTTGAAATTGGAAACCTCACTGCATTTATCGCTTACGTAACACAAATTCTTACCTCAGTGATGATGGCAGTCATGATGTCGGTGATGATTCCGAGGGCATCAGCTTCAGCAAACAGAATTCAAGAAGTTCTGGATACGAATCCAAATATCACCGAGCCAGAGAATCCCAGCTCTCAGATCCCTACCGCTGGTGTGATTGAGCTTCGCAACGTTGATTTCAGTTACCCGGGCGCGGAGCAACCTGTTTTACATGATGTGAGTTTCACCTGTCAGCCGGGGGAAATGACTGCAATCGTGGGCAGTACCGGTGCCGGAAAAACGACTGCAATCAATTTGATGACCAGACTTTACGACGTCACAGGTGGAGAAGTTCTGATTGATGGAACCAATGTCAAAGACCTACTCTTTGAGGATCTTTGGGCCGCCTTCGGGATGGTCCCACAGAAAGCATTCTTATTTGCCGGCACGATCGCGACCAATCTTCGCTTTGGAAAACAAGACGCCACAGAAGCAGAGATTTGGCAGGCACTCAGAATTGCTCAGGCCGAAAATTTTGTTCGAGCACTCCCAGCCGGCATAGACTCGATTGTTGATCAAGGCGGGCAAAACCTTTCAGGTGGCCAACGCCAGCGCATCGCAATTGCGCGAGCGCTCATTCGTCAGCCACTCGTGTACGTCTTTGATGACAGTTTCTCCGCGCTGGACTTCACCACAGATACAAAGCTGAGAGCAGCACTTGCGGAACACACATTTCTGAGTGAACAGAACGCTCCCGCAGTCATCGTGGTTGCTCAACGAGTAAGCACTGTGCTCAATGCTGACCAGATCATTGTTCTCGATGAAGGTCGAGTTGTAGGCATTGGTGACCACCATGCACTGCTAGAAAGTTGCGAAATCTATCGCGAAATTGTCTATTCCCAGCTCACGGCGCAGGAAGCCTCATGAGCGGGATGATGGGTCAGGCGATGCGCCGGCCGGGCAGCCCAGGTGGCCCCGGCAGTGGCGGACCGATGGGAATGAGTCCGGGTGGTGGTGAAAAAGCCAAAAGCTTCTCAGACTCCTTAAAGCGAATGACCCGCCGGTTGGCGCCTGAACGCTGGCGAATGGTGTTGGTATTCGTGCTGGGCGCTGTCAGCGTTTTCTTCGCTGTCTTGGGACCCAAGCTTTTAGGCGATGCCACCAACATCGTGTTCGCCGGTTATTTGTCGAACAAAATCCCTGCTGGCATGACCCAGGCGGAAGCAGTTCAGGCGCTACAGGAAAGCGGAAGTACAACTCAAGCAGATTTATTGGGCTCAATGAACGTGGTGGCCGGAGCGGGCGTGGACTTTGGCGCCTTGGCACGCGTTCTCGCATTTGTGGTTGTTGTTTACGTACTGAGTTCGTCGTTCATGTGGATCCAGACGTATCTCATGGCTGGCGTTACTCAGCGCACGATGTACCGACTGCGAGAAGAAGTAGACGCAAAACTTTCCAGACTGCCGCTGAGCTACTACGACAAGAATGCTCGTGGGGATTTGCTTAGTCGAGTGACTAACGACATCGACAACATCTCGATGACTTTGCAGCAAACTTTGGCTCAAACTGTGACTTCAAGTTTGACCGTTATCGGCGTCTTGGCAATGATGCTGTGGATCAGCCCGGTTCTAGCAATCATTTCATTACTTACTGTGCCTCTATCGTTCTTTGTCACATTGAGTGTTGCTAAGAAAGCTCAGCCATACTTCGGTAAGCAGTGGAAGTGGACTGGCACACTCAATGGACACGTTGAAGAAATGTATAGCGGTCATGAGTTAGTGAAGCTTTATGGCTACCGCACTAAAGCCATTGAAGATTTCCGCACAGCCAATGAGCGAATGTACGAGGCTAGTTTCAAAGCACAATTCTTTTCCGGTATAGCCCAACCAGCCATGATGGTGATCTCCAACCTCAATTATGTGCTCATTGCGGTCATTGGTGGATT